>CAYLRH010000024.1:0-9535 GCA_964385905.1 uncultured Alistipes sp. | reverse complement strand
GTGTATTCCACGCTCTTTCTGATGAGGAGATCAAGAACTCAGGTATCAACTTCACCTACGACGACCACGGTCACCCCGAGCTTGGTAAGGTTTCTAAGGCTAACATCTTCAACGAGTTGTTGGAGAACAAGCTCAAGGAGCTCAAGCTCAAGGTTAAGTCTCGTCCCGTAGAGATCGGTTACGAGGTTCGTTGCCAGACTCCTATCGCTTACGACTTGGTTTACTGCTCTGAGTTGGGTATGGGCGTTTACAAGCTCTTCTCTGAGGGCAAGACAGGCTGCATGGTTTACATCTCACAGGATGGTTTCGTATCGCCTCTCTACCTGAAGGATTTGCAGGATCCCACAACAGGCAAGATTCCTCCCCGTCTCGTAAACATCGAGTCAGACAAGATTCAGCAGGTTATCAACAACCTCTTGCACTACGTAACTCCTGAGGATTACGAGGCTGCAAAGGCTTACGTTGAGAATCCTGAGGCTTACGATTTCAAGAAGATTTTGAACTGGTAATCCACTTCTGTATAAGCAACACGCCGCAACCAAAAGTTGCGGCGTGTTTTATTATAACTCCAATTCGAGCTGCGGCTCAGGATAGAGGTTAACTATTTCTCTGCGATTCTTACGCGCCCGACGAACGGTATAGGCCGTGCCACCACGCGGAATGTTATTATACCATGCAACAACCACCGAAGCGTTATCGACCAAATAATCGTTCCGCAACATATAAGCTCCCTTCTCATTGTCCCCCACTATCACACACTCATCGGCTGCTGCAAGCACCTCATCATATAACTCAGCAGACTCCCCTGAGAACAAATCTCGAAATCCATCAAAAGGCTCTACGGCTATAAGTTCCACATAAGGATACTCCCTCTTAAACTCCGCCACAGCCTTTCCCGCCGCAAGGTCAAATCCCCACGACATACCGCACAAGAATCGGCTTATACCTCGCTCATGAAGGTTACGAATAAGCAGGCGTAGTTCATCATCAGCCTCGCCCCGATAGGTACGATGCCCCGTAAAGGAGGCCGTATGGCTCCTTATTGCCTCAATTGCCGATACATAATCCTTCATGATTGCAAAAAGATGTTGTTGTACGTGCAAATATATCTTTATGGCGCGGATTTTGCAACTTTAGCCAATGAATTCTAAAAATTAATTTGTATTATGAAACATTCAGTTTGTACGCTTGTATCATTTTTGGGCGGCATGCTCGTAGGCTCGGTAGTAACTATGTTGGTGACACCCCAATCTGGTCCCGAGTTAAGAAACAAAATCCGCGATTACGTTGATCAGGAGGCCGACAAGATTCGCTGCCACTGTAACGACGAGAAGTAGTAGATAACGCCTTGCCTTAGTATGGACGACAACAAACCACAACCCCGCTCGGTACTTGCTCCACTCGTTTATTTCGCCGTAACAGCCGCTATGGCAATGATATTGATGGTGACAGCGCTTATAGTGTGGCTAACCGAGGTTATAGGTTCGGCAACAATTGCCACACTCATCGTCGGGGGATTCTTTACGTTTGTGGCGTGGCTCATATATGTATTGTCCGTCAAACGGTCTATCGAATATGTCAAGGACCGTCTGGATACCGTCTATGACGTGGCGTTTGCAGTCCGCAACGGTTATAAAGTTGCAATAAGGTACGCAAGTTCGTTCTTAGGTGAAATCTTACGCAAGTAATCGCTTTAGGGTCGGCCATCGGTCGGCCCTATATTATAACAAAGGCTGCCAATCAATGATTAGCAGCCTTTCGTTATTTATGAGTTCTCATTAGAACTGCTCATGTACCTCTGATATCAGAGCAACATCCTCGGCAGTAGAGTTCATGATGTAAGCCTCAGCACCGATGATATAAGACTCTGCCAACTTGGCAAACACCTTAGCATCCGATGCATACTCCTCCACCTCGCTGGCCTGATGAGCCAACAGGTAAGTGATGATGATATGGCCCACGCTCTCCACCAGGCGACGTGCGTGGAAATCCTTGAACTGTGCAGACTCCTTGCTCACCTCCTCAACATAGGCCACCATAGCCTCAACGCGAGTACGCAAAGCCTTCATCTTCTCCACTACGGGCTGCATAGCCTCCGAGTACTCCAACTGCTCATAGCGCGAAATCTGCTCCATGAATGTACCCTTGGTTACGCCATTGATAGCAGCCACAACCTGCAACTGCGAAGTACCCTCATAGATATTCATGATACGTGCATCACGATACAGACGCTCGCAAGCGTAGTCCTTCATGAAACCAGAGCCACCGTGAATCTGGATTGAATCGTAAGCCAACGAGTTAGCATACTCCGATGCGAAGAGCTTAACCAACGGAGTAAAGCCATCAGCCAAACGGTTGTAGAACTTCATCTCCTGACGCTCCTCACCCTCCAACGAACGCTCGTGAGAGATGTGGGTGTACTGCTTGTAAATCTCCACAAAACGTGATGTCTCATACAACAACGCACGAGCACCACGCAGGCGAGCACGCATATTTGTAAGCATTTCCGAGATTGCAGGGAACTTGATAATATCCTTACCAAACTGCTGACGCTCGTGAGCATACTTCAACGCCTCACGGTATGCTGCCTCGCACAAACCTACTGACTGCGCACCGATACCCAGACGTGCAGCGTTCATCAACGACATAACGTACTTGATAAGACCCATCTTGCGGTCACCTACCAACTCGGCAGGAGCATCGGTAAATACCAACTCACATGTGGGTGAGCCCTTGATACCGAGCTTATTCTCGATACGACGCACCTTCATACCGCCGTTACGCTTGTCATATACGAGCATTGACAGACCACGTGCATCCTTTGTACCCTCCTCGGTTCGAGCCAACACCAACGACACGTCACCGTCACCATTGGTAATAAAGCGCTTAACACCGTTCAACAACCATGTCTGCTTCTCCTCCGACCATGTAGCCTTCAACATTACGGCACCAAGGTCAGAACCAGCGTCGGGCTCAGTAAGATCCATAGCGCAGGTAGCGCCCTCGCTAACCCATGTAAGGTACTTCATCTTCTGCTCCTCCGAAGCAAACTCATTCAGCGTCTCGGCGCAATCCTGCAAGCCCCAGATATTCTCGAAGCTGGCATCGGCACGAGCGACCATCTCGTTTGCCATAACGAAGCACAACAAGGGGAAGTTCAAGCCCTTGAAACGGCGAGGCAGAGTAAGGCCGCTAAGACCAGCAGCATTTACTGCGTTCATATTCTCTACCGTACCTGAAGCGTAGATTACACGGTCGTTCTCCACGCGAGGACCCTCATGGTCAACGCCCTCGGCATTGGGGGCAATAACATCGCCACAAACACCGCCGACAATCTCCATAACGCGGCGATAAGAGTCCATGGCATCCTCAAAATTCTGAGGTGCGTAGTCATAGAGGTCCTTCTCTGTGAAGTTACGCTCCTTCAGCTCCACAATCTTGCGCATCAACGGATGCTCAAGGTGGTACTGCAAATCTTTATTATCTAAAAAGAAATTAGCCATCGTTACTTTGAGTTTTGTTTGTAATACTTAATCATCTTGGGGATAACCTCCTCGACCTTGCCTGTGATAGCGTAGTCAGCAATCTTGTTAATAGGAGCCTCAGGGTCATTGTTAATAGAGATAATCATCGACGACTGGTCCATACCTGCTGTGTGCTGAATCTGTCCAGAGATACCGCAAGCGATATACAACTTAGGACGAACCGTAACACCAGTCTGACCAATCTGACGCTCATGCTCAGTAAAGCCTGCATCAACGGCAGCACGCGAAGCACCTACCTCTGCGCCCAACACCTCTGCAAGGTCATAACACAACTGGAAACCCTCCTTTGAGCCCATACCGTAGCCACCGGCAACGATAACGCTCGCACCCTTGATATTAATCTTACGCTCCTCAATCTGGCGATCAATGATGGTAACAGCCAAATCTGCATCAGAAATATACTCCTTCCATGCGATAGCCTTCACCTCGCCGGCAGCAGGTGTAGCTGCCTCCTGCTTACGCATCACACCCTCACGAACGGTTGCCATCTGGGGACGGCAGTCGGGATTCACGATGGTAGCAATGATATTACCGCCAAATGCGGGACGAATCTGATACAACAGATTCTCATACTCCTTACCTGTCTTGGCATCCTTATGGGGGCCAATCTCCAACTGCGTACAGTCGGCAGTAAGACCGCTATGAAGAGCCGATGATACACGCGGAGCAAAGTCACGGCCCACAGGTGTAGCACCAAACAAAACAATCTGAGGCTGCTCGGCCTTGATAAGACCACACAACGTAGAAGTGTGGGGCAATGTGCGGAACGGTGCGAAGATAGCATCATCGGCAACCCATACTGTATCGGCACCGAACTTAGCAAGCTCCTTCTCGATACCTGCTACATTATAGCCCATAACAACAGCCTCCAACTTAACGCCCAACTTATCGGCCAACTCACGACCCTTGGTCAAGAGTTCCAAACTTACATCGGCAATCGCGCCCTGCTCAAGTTCGATATATACAAATATATTATTCATATCTCCTCCTTTCGATTAACCGAGCGTATGGCTCGCAATAAGTTCAACCATAAGATTATTGATATCCTCATCCGAAGCTGTCAGACGCTTAGCCTCCTTAGCCTGGAAGACAACATTCTCAATCTTCTTAACCTTTGTGGGCGAGCCGGTAAGACCCAACTGCTGCTCATCGCAAACGATATCGTTCACGGTAAGCTCCACAATCTTCAAGTAATCGCGCTCGGCAACCATCTTGGCAGCCAACGACTCAGCATCGGCAGCAACCTCGGTAGGAATCATCGCATACTTGTACTTCATAACAAGGCGAGCATTCTGAGGACGCACCTCGGGAGCCGACGAGTTAACTGTAATAACAGCAGGGATGGGGCACTCTACGCTCTCAACGCCATGCTCCAGACGGCGACGGATAACCATCGATGACTCCTTAACCTGCTCAATCTGCTCGGCATAGGTAACCTGAGGCAAACCCAGCTTCTCGGCAACCTGAGGACCTACCTGAGCCGTGTCACCATCGATAGCCTGACGACCTGCGATGATAACATCAGCACCAATCTTCTTAAGAGCGCACGAAAGTGCATAAGAGGTAGCCAGCGTATCCGAACCTGCAAACTTACGGTCGGTCAACAAGTAACCGCCATCAGTACCGCGGAACATAGCGTCACGGATAATGTCGGCAGCACGGAACGGGCCCATAGTAAGAATATGTACCGTAGAGCCTACACACTCCTCCTTGAGGCGAAGTGCCAACTCCAAGGCATTTAAATCTTCGGGATTGAAAATAGCAGGCAGCGCAGCACGGTTGACAGTACCCTCAGGGGTCATGGCATCCTTACCCACATTACGGGTATCGGGCACCTGCTTGGCCAATACAACAATTTTTAATGCTTTGTCCATTAGTCTAAAATTGGTTAATTACGGGATTTGCCGCGACAGCAAACCCACTTCTATATACGGAAAAATGCACGAAACAGTACATCCAGTCAACACTCTTCCTACCAAAAGGACAACTTACGCGACTAAGTGTCTCCTTCGGTTAAGAAAAAATGTAACTGAAAGCCTTATTCGGGCATTCATCCATTTAATCTTTTATCGTATAATAGTCTCGTCACGGTCGGGACCTACCGAGATAATCTTCACAGGCACACCTGTCTCGCGCTCAATGAACTCGACATATGCCTTGAACTCTGCGGGGAAATCCTCATAGCGACGAACCTTGCAGATATCGCTCTTCCAGCCTTTGAACTCGGTATAAACAGGCTCAACGTTGCCCGTAACCTCATAGGGGAAGTAATCGACCAATTCTCCGTCAACACGGTAAGCGGTAGCAACCTTAATGGTATCGAAGTCGTTCATAACATCCGACTTCATCATGATCAACTGGGTAACACCGTCAACCATAACCGCATACTTCAGCGCCACCAAGTCGAGCCAACCACAACGACGCGGACGACCTGTAACAGCACCAAACTCATGACCGATGCGACCCAACTCCTTACCTGTCTCATCGAAGAGCTCAGTGGGGAACGGACCGCTACCTACGCGTGTGCAGTAGGCTTTGAAAATACCGTACACGTCGCCGATCTTTGTGGGCGCGACACCCAGACCGGTACATACACCAGCACATACGGTATTCGACGAGGTAACGAACGGATATGTACCAAAGTCCACATCCAACAACGAACCCTGCGCACCCTCGGCCAAAATGGGCACATCCTCGTCAACATATTTATTTACAACATGTTCGCTATCGATAAACTGGAAGCCACGCAGATACTCGATACCCTCCATCCAGGTCTTCTCGTACTCGGTAACATCGTACTCGAAGCCCTCGTACTGTGAGAGCATATCAACATGCTTGCTCTTGAGTTTATTGTAACGGTCGATAAAATCCTCGGCCAGCACATCGCCGAAACGCAGACCATTACGACCAGTCTTATCCATATAGGTCGGGCCGATACCCTTCAGAGTAGAGCCAATCTTCGACTTACCCTTAGCCGCCTCGCTGGCTGCATCGAGCATACGGTGTGTGGGAAGAATGATGTGCGCCTTCTTTGAGATGAGCAGCTTCTCCTTTACGGGGATACCCTGCGCAGCAATATTCTGCAACTCTTCTGTGAGGCTCACGGGGTCTACAACCACTCCGTTACCTATAATATTGATAGAACCATCGCGGAAGATACCCGAAGGTACAGTTCGCAAAACAAAACTCTTATCGCCGAAATGCAACGAGTGGCCGGCGTTAGGACCGCCCTGAAAGCGAGCTACGACAGTGTAGTTAGGTGTCAACACATCGACAACCTTACCCTTGCCTTCGTCACCCCACTGCAATCCGAGAACTACATCTACTTTTTTCATTTATATGTTAGCATTAATGCAAAAGACATTTTTTGCACTCAAAGGTACTCATTTTTTTCTATCCGCAACAATTTTGTCGGCGGAATTTATCAACAGGTTATTAAAACTTCACTTTTGTGGCGGAAATATCTTTCGCAGTGGTGTATTTCGCACAAAAAAAGAGAACCCCGAAGAGTTCTCTAAAATTTACACCAACAATCTGCGACTACATATCGTCGTCGCCATCCATTGCATCCTCGTCCTGAATCTCATCAGCACCCTTGATTTCGTCGCCGCCGTAGAAATCGTCGTCCATACCGTCATCGGCAGCGTCATCAATCTTCACATCAATCTTCACCAAGTATGAAACCTCATCGGTTTCGTAGGGGATGACATAGAAGAAGTCGCCATTGGGTTTGTCAATACGAGTCATCACCTCGGCAAAGCCGCGGGGATAAAGGGCCTTAACCTCGTTCTGCTGGTCAGTTGTGAGGTTGTTAAAACTGGTTACAAGTCGTTTCTTCGTGTTATTTTGTGCCATAATTACCGAAATTTTCTGCAAGTATAAGCAAAATTTACATATTCGACCAAATCTTGATATTTTTTTTGCATTTTTTTTATTTTTCATCGTTGTTACAAACAAAATATGTACCTTTACAACTCAATTTACCCTGAATTATGAGTGCAGAGATAAGAATCAAGGAGTTACGCGAACGACTCAACTACCTCAACTATAAATACTATGTTGAGGCCAAGCCTATGGCCACCGACTATGAGTTCGACATGCTCATGCGCGAACTGCAAGATTTAGAGGCACTTCACCCCGAGTTAGACGACCCCAACTCCCCCACCCGACGTGTCGGCAGCGATTTGACAAATAGTTTTCGTAGCGTACAGCACGCCTATCCTATGCTCTCGCTCTCGAACACATACTCCGAGGAGGAGCTGCATGAGTGGGCCGACAAGCTGACAAAAGAGATTGGCAAGGAGGTAGAGTTTGTCTGCGAGCTCAAATACGACGGTACAGCCATTTCACTCACATACGAGAACGACCGCCTCGTTCGTGCCGTTACCAGAGGCGATGGCACACGCGGAGATGACGTAACGGAGAATGTGCGAACTATCGGCTCTGTTCCGTTAGAGTTGCAACAGCCAAGCGGGCTGCAATCGTTTGAGGTGCGTGGCGAGATATTTATGACCTACCCCACCTTCGACCGTCTCAACAAGGAGCGCGAGGAGGCAGGCGAGCAACTATTCGCCAACCCTCGAAATGCTGCGGCTGGCACGCTCAAGCTACAACAATCGAGAATAGTTGCCAAGCGTGAGCTTCAGTTCATAGCATATCAGTTAGAGGGGCGCGATTTACCATTCACCTCTCACTCACAGAGCATGGATAGCCTGCGACGTTGGGGATTCCCCGTATCGGCAGCGGCCATGGGGTGCAAGAACAAGCAAGAGATAGACCAATATATAAATCGCTGGGACGAGGAGCGTCACCATATTCCTGAGCCGATAGATGGCGTGGTGATTAAGGTTGACAGCTACGCATCACGTCGTGCACTTGGTCGCACGTCGAAGGCTCCGAAGTGGGCCGTAGCCTACAAGTTCAAGGCCGAGCAGGCACTAACAGAGCTTCAGAGCGTCACCTTCCAAGTGGGACGCACGGGAGCTATCACGCCCGTTGCCAACCTCGCGCCAGTACACCTTGCAGGCACGACAGTAAAACGCGCCACACTACACAATGCCGACCAGATAGAGGCACTGGATTTGCGCATTGGCGATATGGTCTATGTCGAGAAGGGTGGAGAGATTATCCCAAAGGTTACAGGCGTGGAGCTGAGCCAGCGCCCTGCCGATAGCCGTCCATTGGAGTATATCACCGTTTGTCCCGAGTGCGAAACTGAGCTGGTGCGCTATGAAGGCGAGGCAAAGCACTACTGCCCCAACCAGAGCGGCTGCCGCCCGCAGATTTTGGGGCGAATAATACACTTCATTCGTCGTAAGGCGATGAATATTGAAACATTGGGCGAGGAGACAGTAGAGTTGCTATTCGACAGTGGGCTAATCAACGGCATAGCCGACCTATACGAGTTGCGTGCCGAGCAGCTGGCCGTACTACCCCGCTTGGGCGAGAAATCGGCTACCAATATTATACAAAGCATACGCAACTCTACGCAGGTGCCATTCCACCGTGTTCTGTTTGCGTTGGGAATACGTTTTGTCGGCGAAACAACAGCAAAATATCTGGCCGCACACTTCCGCTCGATGGATGCTGTTATGGCCGCCTCACGTGAGCAACTAATTGAGGCCGAGGAGGTGGGTGCAAAGATTGCCGACTCAATTATCGACTACTTTGCCGATGAGCAGAATCGCATCATTATCGAATGCCTGCGTAATGCTGGTCTGCAATTCGAGGCTGAGCAGAAACAGACTCTCTCGGAGTCGCTCTCAGGGCTTAGCTTTGTCATCTCGGGAACATTTGCCGACCACTCACGCGATGAACTGAAGGCAATCATCGAGGCTCACGGGGGAAAGAACCTTGCAGCCGTATCGTCAAATACATCATATCTGCTGGCGGGTGATAAGATTGGCCCTGCAAAGTTACAGAAGGCGACAAAGTTGGGTGTAAAGATTATCTCCGAGCAGGAGTTTATGGGGATGATCGGGGGTGACTCA
>CAYLRH010000023.1:0-9562 GCA_964385905.1 uncultured Alistipes sp. | reverse complement strand
GAAGCGGCGGCGGAAGACCTGCTGGAGGAGGACGCGGATAAGGAGCGCTGGCTGGCAATGGCGAGGTTGCCTTTGCTGGTAACTACCCGCTCTCGCACCGTAATATGCGACTCTCGGAGGTTATTGCGGCTGCTGGAGGAGCTAACACCGTAGCATTTATCGAGGGTGCATACCTATTGCGTCGGATGACTAGTGCAGAGCGTCAGCAGAGACGAGATCTGATGGAGATGATTGATATGCAGTCAGGTAATAGTCGTGATTCTCTAACTATAAGTAGTGCGGAATTGGGTAATGTATATACAGTCGGTATCAATCTCAGTCAGGCGCTTGCTAATCCAGGCTCGGATGCCGATGTCGTGTTGCGTGATGGCGATGTAATATCTATTCCAGGGTATAATGGTACGGTTAAGGTTATGGGTGCTGTGATGTATCCCAACTCTGTTATGTTCCAGCCTGGCAAGAACTTGAGATATTATGCAAAAGCCGCAGGAGGTTTTGATAATAACGCTCGTAAGAATCGTGCATTTGTAATCTATATGAACGGTATGGTAGCGTCAGGTATGTCGGCCGAAGTACGTCCGGGATGTATTATCATCATTCCGACAAAGGCATATCGTGAGCCTGTCAAGTGGAACGAGGTAATAAGCATGTTGTCGTCAACAGCTTCAGTTTCAGCAGTAGTATTGTCGGCTATAAATCTTGCAACAAAATAGTGTAAGTTATGGAGCAGAATCAATATAACAATATGCCCGAGGAGCAGGAGATTGATTTGGTGGAATTGATCCAGCGTATGTGGATTAATCGTGGACTGATAATCAAGGCTACGGTGGCATTTATGGTTTTAGGTTTGTTGGTGGCTATCTTTAGCTCTAAAGTCTACACAGCATCGTGTGATGTTGTGCCGCAAACATCTAACTCATCTAACTCATCACGTATGAGCTCTATTGCTGCTTTGGCAGGCATTAATCTTAACCAAATGCAGGATGTTAAGACCTTGTCGCCCTACGTTTATGAGAATATAATGAAGAGCACAGCCTTCCGCAAGGAGTTGATGCAGACGCTTGTGGATTTTGAGGAGGTTGGTCACCCTATCAGTTTCTATGAGTATTATACCAGCGAGGAGTATAATAAGCCGAGCATCTTAAGTTATGTAATGAAATATACTATCGGCCTGCCTGGTGTTATTATTGGTGCTATTCGTGGCGAACAACCAGAACCAGAGTATCAAGAAGTGGAGGGTGGAAAGTCTTCGATACAGCACCTGTCAAAGAAGGAGTATTCGTGCATTAAGATTCTAAATGGGTGTATAAGCATTACGCTGGATGATAAAAATGGTTATGTGACCATTACCTCCAATATGCCAGAGCCTTTGGCTGCGGCACAGATGGCGCAGGCTACACTCACTTTGTTGCAGAAATATATCACAGAGTTCAAAATCGAGAAGGTACAATCTAACCTAGACTTTGTGCAGGAGCGTTATGACGAGGCGAAGCGTAACTTTGAGGATATTCAGGCACGTCGTGCCAAGTTCCGCGATGCTAATCAGAATACGACACGTTACTCGGCTCGTACTGAACTGGAGAAACTCGATGCAGAGTATACATTGGCAATGAATCTATATAGTGAGTTAGCAGCACGATTGGAGCAGACAAAAATTAGTGTAAAGGAGACTACACCGATACTTACAGTTATAAATCCTGTTACTGTACCTTATAATAAGAGTAAACCCAAGCGCGCAATGGTTCTTATGGCATTCACTTTCTTGGGTGCTGTCGCTGGTATGGGCTGTGTTCTGGTGTTGCCCACCGTTGCTGAGATTACGGGCTCTGATAGATTGAAAAAACTGGTAAAGGAGCTTCCGCAGAAGGATAGCTCGGAGGTGAAAGTAGCTTAATCAAGCTGTATTAGCAAGGTTTAGTGTTAGGTTAAACGAGAAAATTATGCCGAAAATATCGGAACGTGCGGTCGAGATGCCCGCATCACCCATCCGTAAGCTGGTGCCTCTGGCCGATGCAGCCAAGCGCCGAGGGGTGAAGATATACCATTTGAATATTGGCCAGCCCGACCTGCCGACACCGCAGGAGGGATTGGATGCATTGAAAACAATCGATCGTAAGGTGTTGGAGTATAGCCCCAGTGATGGTTATTTGTCACTCAGGGAGAAGCTGGTCGGCTATTACGACCAGTACCAGATAAAGCTGTCGCCCGATGATATTATCATCACTACGGGAGGCTCGGAGGCTGTTTTGTTTGCCTTTATGTCGTGCCTTAATCCGGGCGATGAGATTATCGTGCCTGAGCCTGCATACGCCAACTATATGGCCTTTGCCATTTCGGCTGGTGCAGTGATTCGTACCGTGTCAACATCTATCGAGGAGGGTTTCTCGCTTCCGAAGGTGGAGCAGTTCGAGGAGCTTATCAATGAGCGTACACGCGGAATCCTTATCTGCAACCCCAATAACCCTACGGGTTACCTCTATACCCGTAAGGAGATGAATCGTATCCGCGATTTGGTTAAGAAATACGATTTGTTCCTCTTCTCGGATGAGGTCTACCGCGAATTTATCTATACGGGCTCGCCATATATCTCGGCCTGCCACTTGGAGGGTATCGAGCAGAATGTGGTGCTGATTGATTCTGTGTCAAAACGTTACTCGGAGTGCGGAATCCGTATCGGTGCGCTTATAACGAAGAATCACGAACTGCGTAAGGCTGTGATGAAGTTCTGTCAGGCTCGATTGAGTCCGCCACTTATTGGTCAGATAGTTGCCGAGGCGTCGTTGGACGTGCCTCGTGAGTATATGATTCGTACCTACGAGGAGTATATCGAGCGCCGCAACTGCCTGATTGATGGCTTGAATAAAATTCCCGGAGTCTATTCTCCCATTCCTATGGGTGCGTTCTATACTGTTGCGCGTCTGCCTATTGACGATAGCGATAAGTTCTGCGCATGGTGTCTGTCGGAGTTTGAGTATGAGGGCGAGACGGTTATGCTGGCCCCTGCGTCGGGTTTCTATACAGATCCGTCAAAGGGACGTGACGAGGTGCGTATCGCCTATGTGCTAAAGAAGGAGGATTTGCGTCGGGCACTGTTTGTTTTGGGCAAGGCTTTGGAGGCATACCCGGGACGCGTAGATAAATAAGGAGCAGAGGTTGTGACAACGAAGGTTGCGCAACCTCTTTTTTTGCGGGCGAAAAGAGTATTTAGGTTATTGATTATTACGCTAAAAATATATAACTTTGTGTAATTGGCGTCTTTTGGCACAATATGTTTTGCCCAAAAGCGTTTTTCGACCGAAACTTAAAACCTAAAACATATGGAAAAATACATCCTTTCGCTCGATCAGGGCACCAGCAGCTCGCGAGCCATCGTCTTTGACCACAAGGGCCAGATACGTTCTGTTGCACAGCGTGAGTTCACGCAGTACTTCCCCAAGCCAGGCTGGGTAGAACACAATCCCCATGAGATATGGTCGTCGCAGGCATCGGTTATTGCCGAGGCTATTACTGCTATCGACATCAACGGCCACAACATTGCAGGTATCGGCATCACAAACCAGCGAGAGACAACCATTGTATGGGACCGCGAGACCGAGGAGCCTATCTATAACGCTATTGTATGGCAGGACCGCCGTACATCGGAGTATTGCGACAGCCTGAAGGAGGCCGGTCATACCGAGTTTATCCGCTCGCGTACAGGCCTTATCATCGACGCATACTTCAGCGCAACGAAGATTAAGTGGATTCTGGATAATGTGCCGGGGGCGCGTGAGCGTGCTGAGAAGGGTAAGCTGATGTTCGGTACGGTCGATACATGGCTTATCTGGCGCTTGACACGTGGTGATGTACACGTTACCGATGTAAGTAACGCATCGCGTACAATGCTCTTCAATATCCACACCTTGCAGTGGGACGAGGAGTTGCTTCGCCTGTTCGATATTCCTTTGTCGATGATGCCTGAGGTGCGTTCATCGAGCGAGGTGTATGGCCACACCAAGTCAACAATCTTTGCCCATGAGATACCTATTTCGGGTATTGCTGGTGACCAGCAGGCGGCTCTGTTCGGCCAGATGTGCGTTGAGCCGGGTGCTGTGAAGAATACCTACGGTACGGGTTGCTTCCTTCTGATGAATAGCGGTGAGAAGCCTATCGACTCAAAGAATAACCTTCTGACAACGGTTGCGTGGAAGATTGGCGATAAGGTGAACTACGCTCTCGAGGGTAGTATCTTCGTCGGAGGCTCTGTTGTGCAGTGGTTGCGCGATGGCTTGGGTATTATCCGCTCGTCGAGCGAGGTGGAGGCTATGGCTGCAAGTGTTCCCGATACGGCGGGTGTATATTTTGTCCCTGCCCTGACAGGTCTGGCTGCTCCCTATTGGGACCAGTATGCACGAGGTAGCATCAGCGGCATCAGCCGAGGTACTACGGCGGCACATATCGCCCGTGCAGCATTGGAGGGCATTGCTTACCAGACTTTGGATATTGTTGACGCTATGCAGCGCGATTCGGGCATTGAGCTATGTGAGTTGAAGGTCGATGGTGGTGCGGCACGCAACAATCTGTTGATGCAGTTCCAGTCGGATTTGCTCAATACACGTGTAATCCGTCCTCAGGTCACCGAGACAACAGCTCTGGGTGCTGCCTACCTGGCTGGTTTGGCCGTAGGATATTGGGATGACATTGACGACATCAAGCAGCAGTGGCAGGCCGAGCATGTCTTTGAGCCGACGGTCGAGCGTGCGCAGATTGAGAAGGCTGTCGAGGGTTGGCACGATGCGGTACGTCGCGTGCTGAAGAACTATTAAGCGAACAACTACTAAATCTAAAACTATATGGAAGTCTCTTTTTTCACACAATGTTTGTTTGAGTTTATCGGTACGCTGGTGCTGATACTTATGGGTGATGGCGTGGTTGCCAATAACACCCTCAAAGGTACGAAGGGTAATAACGGTGGTTGGATTGTAATCACCATCGCATGGGGTTTGGCCGTAATGTGCGGTGTGCTGATTGCTGGTCCTTACTCTGGCGCACACCTTAGTCCTGCCGTAACGTTGGGCTTTGCCGTTGCTGGCACATTCCCGTGGGCACACGTTGCAGGTTACATCGTGGCGCAGATTCTGGGCGCATTCTGTGGTGGTGCGTTGGTCTATTTCTACTACAAGGACCACTTCGATATTACCGACGACAAGGCTACAAAGCTCGGTGTATTCTGTACTATCCCCGCCATCGAGAACAAACCTCGCAACTTCTTTAACGAGGTGGTGGCTACAATGTTGCTTATCTTTGTGATTCTTGCTATCGGCAATGCTGAGAATACTCCCGCCGTAGGTATGGGTGGCTTGGGTAGCTTCCCCACAGCTATGCTTATCATGGCAGTAGGTATGTCATTAGGTGGTACTACGGGTTATGCTCTCAACCCCGCACGTGACCTCGGTCCCCGTATCGCACACGCTCTGCTTCCCATCAAGGGTAAGGGCGACAGCGGCTGGGGATACAGCTGGGTACCTGCTTTCGGCCCGCTGGTAGGTGCAGCATTGGCTGCGTTGGCATATGTTGCGGTATACAACTTCTAAGAAGCCGTATTATAAGGTGTTTTCTGCGTTACGCTCATCATCGAAATCCTCATTTACGTTCTGTAAACTGTGGTTTCTCGGACTGCGACCAGCTTAAAATAGCTCTTGTTATACAATTTCTTAGGTCATATAAGAATTAAAAAGGCTGTCCTTTGGGACAGCCTTTGTTATATCTTTCAGCCGTAGGTTAGAAATAAAATCCTACACCCAGCTGGAAAGTGTTAATCTTGTTTTTGTCAACCTCCAATCCGAGGACCTCGCTGCCCTTGAATGAGCCGTTATAGCGGGCCGAGATGCCAATCTTCCAAATCTCGACTTCCACGCCTGCTGCATAGCCGATTGTCGGGCGGTCGATACTCCACTTCGCGCCATCGGCTGAGCCGCTGGCATTTGTCATTACGCAGAGCGTGGGACCAACCTGCAAGTTGATGAGTCCGAGAAGTTTATACTGCAATAATACGGGAATATCCAACTTGCTGAGTTTGAACTCCGCACCATCAATACCTGCGCCATCAATATCGAATGCATTGTGCGAGTAAATCACCTCAGGGTGAATGCCGAGGTTACCCCAGCTCAGGTCACCCTGAATGCCCGCAAACCATCCTGCATTAGCCTTGATATCGAAATTTTTGAGGTCGTTCTTGAGGTCATTTGTTTGGTAGTCCAAACCTGCCTTCACGCCGAACTTGAATTTGGGCAGAAGTCCAGCCGATGCCTGCGACGTAATGCAAATCGCGGCCAAAATTAATAGTAGTCGTTTCATAAGTCTATGTTTTTGTTTTGTTATCTTCCACGTGAGCCCGAAGAGCGTGAGCCGCCCGACGAGCTTGAGCTATTCGATGAGCGGGTATTGCCCTTGCCTCGTGAGCCACTGCCCTTGCTGCTTGATACATTGCTTTGGCTCTTGTTCGTGCCGCCTCTTACCGATGACTGCGGCTGCCCTTGCGCTTTGGGGCGCTGCTGCGAGGGTTGTACCTTGTTGCTATTTGCTCCGTTACCTCGTTGCGGGGCTACATTGTTGCGCGATGTGTTGTTATTACGTGAGCCACGTATCGTATTGCTCTTGCTACCATAGTTGTCTCCCTGCTGCATCTGAGGTGGCTTACTGCCATTCTGAGGAGTTCCATATCCGGGTTGCGGGCGATTGTCGTTGTAGGGTATGCGGTAACCGTTGTTGTGCGACGGACGATTGTCGGGACGCAATACGGGCTGAGTTGTACACCGCGGAAGTGCTTATACTCCGAGATGTGGCGACGGTTGTAGTTCCACGGATTGCGGACATTGTTCAGCACCACCTTGTATAGTCTGTACAAATCGCGCGGGTAGCCGAGTCCGTAGGGTAGGTGCTTGGCCGAAATCCATCGCTTGTTCTGGTGGTAGTAGAACAAGGCACGATTAACATCGTAGTAGAAATTGTAATCGGGGAAATAGTAGTAGTGCGCGCAGTCATATCCTGCGGGACCCCAAGCCGGCTGCACCGAGATGTTGGCTATGGTCGAGAGTCCCATTCCATTATTCGCGTAGTAACCCATACTGCACGAAGTGAGCATCAAGCCCACGAGAATTGTTGCCAGTCGTTTCATAAGTCGCAATTTTTAATCTGTTTGCACTCCGTTAAAAAAAGCGAGATCAACTTCAATCCCGCTTACGTTATCGCTCGTTGTTAGCGTTTAGCGCCTTTGGAGCCTTTGGCTCCCGAGATTGTATAGTTAAAAATATTCTCCTTATAGCTGGTTGTCTTGAACGATGAGTCGCGTTTACGTTGGAACGCTATCTCGATCAGACGCTGGGTAAGCGTGGTAAAGTCGATACCTGTGGCCTCCCATAAATAGAACGATAAAGAGCCCGGAATAGTATTTATCTCGTTGACATAAATGTCATTTGTAGCCTCATCAATCATAAAATCGATGCGCGATACGCCGTCGCAGTTCAGCGCCTTGAAGGTCTCAACGGCTGTACGGCGGATAAAATCGGTCTGCTCCTCAGGCAGACGGGCGGGAATCTCACGCACGGTAGAGTGCATACCGCGTGACTCCTTCACGCCACCCTTTGTGCCGCCCTTCGCGCCGCCACCGAGATACTTATCCTCGTAGCTGAGAATCTCGCCACTGCGAATCGGAGCCTCGCACACCGACGCCTCGCATTCGTAGTAGTTACCCAGTACCGAGCAGTTAATCTCCTTGAGTTTTTCGACCAACTTCTCGACGATGATACGCTTCGAGTATGTGATGGCATTCTCCACAGCCTCCTGTAACTCCTCGCGGTTATGTACGGCCTTGATTCCCACGCTTGAGCCTGAGTCGGCAGGCTTCACAATCATGGGGTAGGGGAGCTTGCTCTCTACACGCTCCACAACACTCTGCTGCGCATCAAACCACTCCTTGTCCGAGAACCACACGTAGTCAATAACGGGAATACCACACGCCGAGAGAATCATCTTCATGGTAATCTTATCCATTCCGTTGGCCGATGCCAGCACGTTGCAACCAGCATAGGGTATACCCGTCATCTCGATAGTACCCTGGAATGAGCCATCCTCGCAGTTTGTGCCGTGCAGGGCGGGCAGGATTACATCCAACGTCGCTACCACGTCGCTGCCAAACAGAGGCTTGCGCACCTTGTAGAGGTGGTTGTCGCCATAGATGGGACGCAGATATACCTGCTCGCACGACGCGTAGAGCTTGTCGAGGTTCTTGTAGTTGGCACTCTCGCGCAGGGCCGAGCCTGTGTACCACGCACCCTCCTTTGAGATGTATATGGGTGTTATGTCATACTTTGCGGTGTCGATAGCCTCCATAGCCTGAATGGCAGTGAGTACCGATATTTCGTTCTCCACCGAGCGGCCTCCGAAGATTACGCCGACATTGATTTTTGTATTCATCGTATTGTTTGAGTTAATTGTTTCCTATTTGAATGAGTCGGGCAGGTCGTTCTCATAGAGTATGACATCTCCTACACGCATCGTCGAGGCCAAATAAGCCGACGCCTCGGCAAACGAGTTGGCCTGAATCGTTCGCTCTGCGGCAAATCCCGCCTCGCTGAGTCCTGCCACGATGGCCTCGCGGTTTACGCGATTTACAACGATGGCTATATCGGCAGCCGCAGCGATGTTTGTGCCTAACTCTTTGTTATTGCGATATTGACTCTCACCCATCTCCACAAATCCAGGTGTCACGACAATGCGTCGGCCACCGTCTGCACGCCTGAAGTCGCGCAACACCTCGAGTGCCATCTTTGCGCCCGCAGGGTTTGAGTTGTAGGCATCGTCGATGATTGTTATGCCTCCCGCCGTGCGCTTGATACTCAGGCGGTGTTCAATCTGCTCAATCTGGCGCATAGCGCGCTTCTGCAACGCCTCCGGCACCTGCAATTCGTCAGCCACAGCCACCGCAGCCAGCAGGTTAAGGATATTTCCGCGACCTGCGAGATGTGTTGTGTATCCTTCGCGAAGGCCAGCCTTTGTCTTTATTGAGAATGCGGTCTGCGAGGGTGTGTAGTCAATCTGCTCGGCACGATACTCTGCCTCGGCTTCCACGCCATAGCTTACCATACGGCAGGGGTATGACAACTTCGCTGCCGCAATAGGCTCCGAGTCGAGATTCACAACGCCCAGACCATCTGCGGGCAGGGCATCTATCAACTCAAACTTCGTACGCAGAACATCCTCCACGCTGCCGAATGTTTCGAGGTGCATCTCGCCCACAGCCGTAACCACGCCTATTGTGGGGTGTACCAGATCGCAAATCTCCTTGATGTCGCCCACCTGCTTGGCTCCCATTTCGACGATGAAAATCTGATGATGCGGCTTCAAATGCTCACGCACGGTGCGGATAACACCTAACGTGGTGTTGAAATTACCCGGCGTCATCAGCACATTATATCGCTCCGAGAGTATGCGGTAGAGGTAGTGTTTTGTCGAGGTCTTGCCGAAACTACCCGTGACACCTATGATTTTCAGGTCGGGCATAGAGCGCAGAATACGCTTCGCA
>CAYLRH010000022.1:0-9981 GCA_964385905.1 uncultured Alistipes sp. | reverse complement strand
TTCATCATTCTACGCTCGGCAAGCGTCTTGGGGCGAGGCTCACGTGCGAGCAGTTCATCTATAATCTTCAGTCCCTTCTCCGAAGATAGGCCACGCAGGAAGTTGACAACCATAGCTCCAAAGGCCTCCTCGCGGCTCACCTCGTCGGGGATAACAATATTATCCTCTGAAAGTAGCGTTCCCGATGTGCTGAGGAAAAGGCGAGCCATAAGTTCAATATCCACCATAGGGTCAAGGTAGCCCTCCTCCATACACTTATCCAATGCATATCGCAAACCGGCCAAACCGTGCTCAGCGTGCTGGCGCTTAAGCCTCTCATACACATTTGGATAGAACTTCTTAAGGTTGAAAGCCAGACGCTTCTCCATCTCCTTCATTTGGCCATAGCTTCCCAAAAGGCGAACGCTTCGGAGCAATACCTCCAGCATATTATCACAATCGGCAACCGACTGCGACATACAACGTTGATGTTGGTCCATAAGATGAACCATACTTTGGTATAGCAGCTCCTCCTTATCTCCAAACATTTCGTAGAGCGTACGCTTAGACATGCCTAAACTGCTTGCTACGTCGTCCATACGTACCGACTTAACTCCCAGAGCCATAATCATTTGCGAAACATGTGCTACTACCTTTTCTTGTTGTGTCATCTTTTACGCCATTTTAATGACGCAAATATAATCACAGAAAACTGAAAAACAAAAAAAGTTTTCAAGTTTTCGAGTTTTATGCATACATAGTATACAAATCGACCAAAGCACACAATCTCTCCGATTTTCGGCTACAAATATATGCCATACCAAATATAAAATTACACGCGCACGCGTAGCACAAATTCGTCAATTTGTATTTATGCCTGTCAAAAAAGCACAAATAAACCAGAATAATGCAATATTTACAGAGGCCGATTTATTAAAACACCACTTCGCCGGGATGCAACACGAAAGCATATAAATCCGAAATTAATTGCGAAAAACTCAAGTGCTTTAATACGAATTACCAAAAATTGTGTTAATTTCACACTCTGTTAATTGCAACAAACTACAACCACTAACCATGACAACCTCTACAACAAAGCAGAAAACCACGCAGAACAAGCTTCTTACAGCCATAAAAGAGTATCTCATCATGACTATCGGAATGTGTATCTACTCCTTCGGATGGATCGGATGCGTACTGCCAGCCAAGAGCACCAGTGGTGCCGCATCGGGACTTGCCATTGTCATAAGCACAGCCCTTGAAAATTCGTTCGGCTGGGAGATAAAAATCGGAACCATCGTTCTGTGCATCAACGTTGTGCTGCTCATCTTGGCGGGTTTTATTCTCGGGTGGAAGTTCGGCATTAAGACCATATATTGTATCCTTGCCTTATCACTCTCGATGAACGTATGGCAGGATATACTTCCCGCAGACGATTTTCTGCATATCGACCGCCTACTGTCGATGATTATCGGAGGTGTGATTACCGGTTTTGGTGTTGCCATAGCCATCATACAGGGAGGCTCGGCCGGAGGAACGGATATTGTGGCGATGATTATCAACAAGTTCCGAGCCATCAGCTATGGACGTGTGATATTCGTCCTCGACCTGCTTATCATAGCCTCGTCGCTCACTGTCGGCTTCAGCATCGATGCCGCCATCTACGGATATATTATGACTCTGGTATTCGGATATACGGTCGATATGATTCTTGCGGGAAACAAGCAGTCGAGTCAGGTATTTATCATTTCGCCCAAATATGAGGAGATTACACGCGCACTGAATATGGAGCTGGGACGTGGCGTGACGCTCATCGAGAGCGAGGGCGGATATACACATAACCATACGAAGATGGTGATGGTGGTTTGCAGCAACCGCGAAACGCCTGCCGTCATGAAGTATGTAAAAAATATTGACCCAAATGCCTTTATGACCGTCGCATCGGTTATGGGTGTCTATGGCCAGGGCTTCCAACCCATAAAATTGTAGGATATGTCAAACAACTATACTATTATGTCAAACAACTATACAATAGAGTGCGTAACTCAATTCGATGCGGCACTCATCAACCCCATTGCCGATATGCTCAAGCAACTGACGGGACGAGAATACAACTTCGGCGAGCAGGAGTTACGTTCAATTATTGAAAATCCTGCCTCGCAACTATTTATCATGCGTGATAATGAGCGTATTATAGGCATGCTCACTCTGGGCCGTTACACCTCGCCTACGGGATGCAAGGTGTGGGTTGAGGATGTTGTTACTCTAAGCGATTATCGCGGCAAGGGGTTAGGTCGTAAACTAATAAACCACGCCATAGAGTTCTGCCACGCAAATTATGCCCCCTGCACACTTATGCTCACCAGCAATCCCGCCCGCGTGGCAGCCAACGCCCTCTACCGCTCAAGCGGATTCGAGCAGAAACATACCAACGTCTATAAAATGCCGATAGAGTAACGTATGACTACGCCCAACATCCCCACCGAGCGCCACCCGCTACAACCATTTTTGCCCAATAGTACCAATATTCTTATGCTGGGCAGTTTCCCACCCGAACGCAAGCGGTGGTCGATGGAGTTTTTCTACCCGAACTGGGGAAACGATATGTGGCGAATCTGGGGACATATCTTCTTTGGCGATAAGCAATATTTCGAGGTTAAGGGCGAGAAGCGCTTTGACCGCGAGCGCATTGCCACATTCTGCGAGGAGCGAGGCATAGCCCTCTACGATACCGCCACCGAGGTACGCCGTCTGGCGGGCAACGCATCCGATAAATTCCTTGAGGTGGTCACTCCCACCGACCTGCACGCCCTGCTACGTACACTACCCCACTGCCGCGCCATTGTCACTACGGGCGAGAAGGCGACCGACACGCTTATCGAGCAGTTTGGCTGCACAAAACCCCGCGTGGGCGAATATACCGAGATTGAATTCGACAATCGCACGCTAAGGCTGTACCGTATGCCCTCCTCGTCGCGTGCCTACCCGCTTAAATTGGAGCGCAAGGCCGAGGCGTATGCACAGATGCTCCGCAACGAGGGTATGATATAAAAGAGAAACGGCAGCCCCGCAGGGCCACCGCACTCTCAACGAAATGCTGCTTATGGGAATAGTTGAGATTTTTGTATGAGAAGATTTTCCCTATTTTACATTCGAGAGGTATCAGCACCCTGCTCGACGCTCTTTGTGCGGAACTGCTTGCCACTCTTGAAGTTCCACGTAGCGGCAAAGCGCACGTTGAAGTCCTGTCCCTGGCCCCACGTCTCCAAGAATCGGGTGAAGCCATCGCCCTCAAATGTCAGAGCCTGACGCGAGCGCATAATATTCTGGAAGCCACACTGCAAAGTCCACGAATCCTTAATCTGCTTCTTCAGCGTAAGTGTCATCGAGTGATTACTCTTCATATCAATGTTGCTAATCTTAAGACCTGTCATACCCATATAATATAAATCCACAAAGAACTTCTTGGGCAATTTGAAGGTCATCGTTGAGTTCCACTGCGCCATATTATCAACCTCGATGGGACTATCGGTTTCAATTTGTTGTCTTACAATCATACCCGTGATATTGGTATTCCAATCCCACCACTTTGTCACATTGAAAGGCAGGTTCAACGCGGCAAGATAGTAGTTTACCGTAGGCAGGTTCTCGTATGTCAAATCCATCATCTGCGGATTCAGCTCATCCTGAACAACCTTGCGCTGAATTGCATCGTGCATAATATTCATACCAAGCGTCAAGCTATACTTATATGCCACAACGGCTGTTACCGTAATATTATCGGTGTACTGCGGCTTGAGTAGCGGGTTACCCGACTGGAATGTGTAATCCGAAATCTGCTGACGGTTGGGTGTCAAGTTCCAGAAGCTGGGACGTGTGATATTGCGCGAATACTGCGCCACCAGCGAGTGCTTGCCCGACTTATCCAACGCGAATGAGAAGTTGGCATTTGGGAAGAGCGAGAAGTACTTCTGACTCACACCCGACTTTCGACCGTCGGCATAGGTGTACTCGCCACGCAAACCTACAACAGCGCTGAAACGACCATAATTCATTGTAGCCGTAGCATATGCCGCACCAATATTCTCTGCATACGAAATGTCGAAGTCATCGACAATAGAGGGCACCCACACGCCCGCATTATTATAACGATACTGCGAGGCAGAGTTAATCTCGTTGTAAGTATATTTCGCACCGTACTTCAGTTTCCAATGGCTCGACAATGTACGCTCGCGTGCCACCGATGCGGTAGCGATACGATACAGCGAGGTATTGCGATAGTTATAGAGCGAATCCTTTGCAATGCCGTTCTCGTTGATTTTCGCGTGGCTATCCTCACCCTTGGTGGGGGCACTCTGGTTGTAATCGACAATAAACTTGAGCGTTGAGCCGAGGGTATCGGTCTTAATCACATAGTTCAATGCTGCGGCATAACGCTTGCCCGTATCGTAACCATCGTAAACACTCTCATTATTGCGTTTAATCGCATCCGAGATGTACGATGTACGCGAATCGTTATAACTATCGCTACTATCTCCAAAATACTGAGCCCAAAGACCTACGCTATGGCGAGGATTAATCTCCGCCACGGCCGACACGTGGAAGCCGCCCCAATCGCCACCATAGGTCATCTTCGAGTCTGAGTTCAGCTCGGCTGCAAGATTCTCATACGATGTGCGCTCGACAGATACGGCATCCTGTGTGGTGTTATACCACGCCACCGATGCTGAGAGGTCGAACTTACCCACGTGGGCATTGATAGAGGCCGAGGGGTTATAGACCTCCATATACTTACCGTGGTTGGTCTGCATCGACACCGAGCCCATAACACCATTCTCCAGACGGCGGCGCAGGGTGATATGGATAGCACCACCGCTTGAGTCGGCATCGTGGTCGGCACCCGTCTGCGGCACAACCTCAATCTTGGCAATATCCTCGGCACGCAGGCTCTTGATGTAGCGCACCAACTGTTCGCCCGTCATCTTGATTTCGCGGTTGTTGACAAAAATCTTCGTGCCGGCAGCACCATTGACTGAAATCTCATCATCCTTGACCCACACGCCCGGCGACTGACGCAGCAGCTCCGCACCATCCTTACCGATGGCGGCATCCGAGTTGGCCACATCCACAACAAAGCGGTCGGCCTCGCGGCGAATCATCTGCGCCTTAACTACAACCTCGTCGATAGATGTAGTAGCCTCCTCAAGAGTAATATCGCCAAGTGAGTTCTCCGTAGGAACACTTACCGTGCGCTCGACACTCTTGTAACCCACGAAGTCGATGATAATCTTGTACTCGCCCGCGGGGAGCTGAAGCGAGAAATTGCCCTGCTCGTCCGAAGTGGTACCGCCCGCCTGTTTATCGCCCACCATGGCTACAATAGTGGCATAACCGACGGGCTGACCCTTCGAATCGATAACGCGGCCACGAACGGCCTCCTGCGAACGCTTGGCAGAGGCCTTTGCGTAAGAACCTGTGTTGGCAACCACCTCGGCTGCCATTGCTGCGGGTGCCGAGAGAAGCAACGCCACAAGCAGAAAAAGTGTAGATAACTGTTTCATAGTTGAGAGTTTTTTGTTGTTTATATTGTATTGTAATAGTTTTTTGTCCTAAGTCATCCTACATCCATCCAAGTTAAATCATCCCACACTGCTTCGTTTTGCCGAAAATATTACGGTAATCGCTAAACTAATAATGTTTTTCAATTATCATTTATCGTTTTTCGATAACAAAGGTAGGTATAATTTTAAACTTTGCAAATTTTTCTACAAAATATTTTCTACTGCCCCACTCGCCGATATACGTCGCAAGTTGCGGGTTGGTTAGCTGACATTTTGAGAAAATACTCTTTATCATCGTTTGCTGATGCAAATATATACACTTTTCACTACTTTGCAAAACAAAATACCAAAATATTTTCACTTTTTTTTTATGCAGATATTTATTTCTGCAAAAATTATCTACACACCTTAATATATAAACATTCCAAACAACCTCACCCTCCCCCACTGCTTATACACCTAATTAGTCGCATCACAAGGCAAAAAATTACACTCCAAATCAAAAAAAGAAGATAAAAGCAGAAAATCCGAGAAAATATCACTAACTTTAAGGTGCAAATTGCGTAACCGAAAAAACTTAGAACAACAATAAAACCTTAAAACTTATGAGTGACAAAATTTCACGCGGTGATTTCTTGAAGAAATCGGGATTGGCCGCAGCAGGTGTGATGATGGGCGGATTGGCTACGGCAGCCCCCACTGCACAGAAAGCAGAAGATAAGAAGAAGCGCTTTGCCAAATTGGGCAAGGTGAATGTGGCTTGGGTTGGTATGGCCAACCGCGGTCGCGAGGTAATGCGCGAGTTTGAGAAGACAGGCATGGCCAACATCGTGGCTATGTGCGACGTGGACCTCAAGTCAAAGGGCAGCCAGGAGTCTATCGCAGCCCACCCCAAGGCAAAGGTATATACCGACTTCCGTAAGATGTTCGACGAGATGGGCAACAAGTTCGAGGCCGTAGTGGTTGAGACTCCCGACTTCTCGCACTTCCCCTGCGTGATGCTGGCGCTCAATCAGGGCAAGCACGTATATGTTGAGAAGCCCATGGGCCGCACATTCTACGAGTGCGAGCTTATGATTCAGGCCGCAAAGCGTAACCCCCACCTGGTAACACAGGGCGGTAATCAGGGCCACTCTGACGCCAACTACTACCAGTTCAAGGCGTGGAAAGAAGCAGGTATCATCAAGAACATCACACACGTCGATGCACACATGAACAACTCACGTCGCTGGCACGGCTACGATGTGAACATCGACCGCTTCCCGCAGGCAGAGCCTATTCCCGACGGCATGGATTGGGATTTGTGGCACACCACACAGCAGTTCCACGAGTTCAACTCAAAGTATCACCCTGGTAACTGGCGTTGCTGGTACGACTTCGGTATGGGCGCTCTGGGCGACTGGGGTGCGCACCTTATCGACACCATCCACGAGTTCCTCGACCTAGGTCTTCCCTACGAAATTACGCCCGTTAAGTTCGAGGGTTGGAACACATACTTCTTCCCGATGTCTTCGACCATCAACTTCAAGTTCCCGCGCCGTGGCGAAATGCCCGCAATGGACATCACTTGGTGGGACGGTATCGGTAACTATCCCCCCGTACCCGAGGGTTATGGCGAGTCAAAGATGGGCGCTGACGTTCCCACAATTGGAGGAAAGGCCGCTTCTGCATCATCGGTTAAGTTGAACCCTGGTACAATTATGTACTCTTCAGACAACCTGATTTTCAAGCGTGGCTCACACGGTGCAACCACCAGCATCATCCCTGAGTCTAAGGCCAAGGAGATGGCAAGTCTGTTGCCTGAGGTTCCCACCCCGACATCAAACCACTACGAGAACTTCCTCTTGGCCTGCATGGGCGAGGAGAAGGCTCACTCATCGTTCGATAAGTTCGGTCCTTTGTGTCAGGTATTCTGCCTCGGCGTTATGGCACAGCGTCTTAACGAGAAGATTATCTTCGACCGCGAGACAAAGCGCATCGTCAACAACCGCTTCGCAGATGCTATGCTCACCAACACTCCCCCGCGCAAGGGCTGGGAGGAGTTCTACAAGATGTAGTATTCTATATGAGATACGAAAAGAGGCTGCCCGAAAGGACAGCCTCTTTATATTATAATAAGAGTGTCATCGCAATATCTCTTTCGGGATCTCCCGTTCCGAGGTCGTAGCCATTTGAGAAATCAAGTTTATATGACGGCTTTTCGAAGCCAAAACGCTCGTAATATCCCACAAGCGATTGATCGGAGGGGATCAACATTACGGCCTTATATTCTCGTTTGCGTGCCACATCTATCGCCTGATGGATTAGCTGACCAGCAAAGCCTTGTCCCCGCCACTCTGAGGCCGTTGCAATGGCATACAGATATGCCGTAGGGCCAAAGTCTGTGGCAATCTCAACGATATTCAGCATAGACACAACACGCCCCTGCTCGCTATGTGTCAGCAGGTTATCTTCGCGGTGTATGTCAATAAGAAATCTATCCACCTGCTCGCGCTCATCGCCAAAGACCTCAATCCACAACGCACGACACTCCACCTCTCGTTGAGTAATCTCTCTTACGCCAATCTTCTCCTGCAATCGTACGGGATAGAATGAGTGTTTCGAGCGACGCAGGCCCGCAAGGCCCATATCCTCTTCGCGATTCACCCACTTAAAACCCTTCTCGGCCAATGCGCGTGCGAACGAGCGGTTTATCATCGGGAAAACTCCGTCCATTGTGGAGTCGGCCTTTTCGATATGTGTACAGAATGTATCCTCCGACATCGCTGAACCATAGGTAAATGCCGCCACACGACCATCTACGAGCAACACGCCGCCATACAATCCCAGCTCCTCGTATGCATCGAAAGCACGACGTATAGCAGTCTTCTCGGAGGTATCATTGCACTCGTGCTCCCTGGCTGCATCGGGGTTATCCAACACTGCCTTACGCAGCTGCCAACGGCACTCAAGGCATAGGCACTCCTGAAAATATTCTGGTGTGAGTTCAACGAACTCATAGTTATACTTCGACTCGAACTTATTGATATGATTGCGTTTGGGTTGATACTTACGCCCCACCAGAGTACTCAAATCCTCAACCGAGTAGATATAATCGCGGTAGTCGGGATTATCGCACACGGCAAAGCTCTCCTTCATACCCATTCGTGCGGCCCAAGCTGCAAAATGCTCGGCATCTTCTCGTGACATCCCCACCAATCGTAAACGACCTCCCGCCTGCTGGGTATGTGCATACAACGCCGTAAGCACACGCGAAAAATCCGCTGCACCGACAACCATGTAACCATACTCGCCATCAATGAGAAAACGTACGACAAGCGCACCCTCGACCTCTGCCCATGCGGTTTGATAGACAGGTTGCCATGCGTAGATGTTCACAAAGGTGTAGTCACATATCGGAGTTGTGGCACGCGATAGGTAACTATCAATCTGGGCCTTATCAAAAAGCTGTATCTCTCGGAATTGAATCATGAACTACGTAATCTTTATTCACCACTCGGCTGTAATAGCTCTGAATAAGAGCCTTCAAGCGCTGCTCGACACCCTCGGCAGGTTCACTATCCTTGAGGTTGTTGTCATGCATAATATCGTCGATGGCGTAGACTCCCGTTACACTCTTTTCGTCAAAACGAATCAAGCGGTTACCCGTAATAGCCTGAAACGCATTATTATCGTAGTTTGCAGCAAACGGCTCGTCGGTATGCTCGTTAAAGATGTCGCGGCCGAAGGCAAAGTATGGCTCGGCATTACCCATCATGCCCAACAACGTCGGCATAATATCAATCTGTGACACCACCTGACGATGCTCGCCGAAGAGTGCGCTGTCGGGCGCATACATAAATCCGAAGATATGGTAATCGCCGGGAGAGCGGCGGAACACCTCGGTCATCTTCTCGCTCGACACATGATCGGCAACAAAGACAAATATCGAATTACGGAACCACTCGTCATTTTCATGCTTGGCGAAGAATTTTCTAAAGGCATCATCCACATAGCCAACGCATTGATGGTTTGGAGTATGGCCCTTGGGATATTTGCCCTCATACTCCTCTGGCACAACAAACGGATGGTGCGACGTGAGGGTGAACATTGTCGAGAAGAAGGGTTGCTTCTGCTCGGATAGCACCTCACCCATATAGTTCAGGAATTTTTCGTCCCAGATACCCCAATAACCATCGAAGTCGCCTGTGCCATGTACATTCTCATAATCCTGACGGCTATACAGATTCTCAATACCCGTCTGGCGAGCATAGGCTCCAAAGCCCATAGAGCCGTGGTCGGAGCCACAGAAGAACATGGTTTCGTATCCCTTATCCTTCAAGATGGCGGGCAACGAATGAGTCTCGGCCAACGCCTGTGGCATCAAAACAAAAGGCGATTTGAACGAAGGGATAGAGCTCCACACCGCTGGCAGAGCCTGAATCGAACGCTTGCCGTTGGC
>CAYLRH010000021.1:0-10178 GCA_964385905.1 uncultured Alistipes sp. | reverse complement strand
CCTGCGACGAGCAATATACAACATATTCGTGAACGGAGTATGTTATGTTTGCCGACTCTGTTTCGACAAATATGATTCTTGCCGATGGTGAGTACTTTTCAGTTCCTGTCGCATCTACAGTGGCGTGCGATTATGACCGTACGTTTGGAGTTGAGGTGGTCGATAGTGGCAGTAATGCTATTGAAGGTTTGCACTATTACTTAGACTCAAACACAATCACTATTCCCGCAGGTGAACTTGCAACCGAAGTGAAGGTTATGGGTATGTACGACAATATCGAGCCTACTGACTCGTTGGGCTTTATTCTTCGTTTGGCTATGCCTGAGCAGTTGGAGTGGGACCTATATCCTGAGGGTAATACCACAAAAGTGGTTATGTATAAGAGTTGCCCGTTCGATGTCAATAACTTTACGGGTTGGTGTATGGTAACCTCTATGTTGTTACGCTCTTATCCGGGTGATAATGCAAGCTATCAACGCTTGGTTTACACCGAAGCACATCCCACCGAACCAAATACGGTAATTATGCACGATTGCTTCTACGATGGCTATGATCTTACCATTACGTTCAATCCAGAAGATCCTGCTAAGCCGTTGGTTACTATGGATGAAGATCAGATATTGAGCGATGAGGCCTCGGTGTTTGGTCAGATATTGGGTGATAATAAGATTCGTACAACACATAGCTCGTATTATCCGTCATACTTCAACTCTTGCCAGCGATTTGTCGAGTTGTGGAATCATGTCTACGTCGAGAATCTGGGTGAGATGGTCGGTACAGTAGGTCACTTCTACTCAATCCTTGAGTGGGTAAGCGACGAAGAGGCCGATAGATTACATAAGGAGGGATTATAGTTAGAAAAATAAATAACTCTTTGTATTATAGTTCAAAATTAACATTATGAAAAAGATTTTTCGTTTAATGAGCGGTTTGATGTGCGCATGTGCACTCTTTACCGCCTGCTCGGACGATGAGCCTATCATCCCCGAGTTCCCGACTTCGCAGGTCGTTAAGACTGTTGAGGCAGGCGAGGTTGTCTCTTTTACTATTAACCCCAACCTCAACTGGGAGGTATCTATCAATGAGGAGGAGGCTACTTTCTTCCAGTTGCTCGATGGCACTAACCCCGTTTATAAGTTGCGTGGTATGGCCGGTAGCCACGAAATCAAGGTACAAGTTGCTGACCTTATTGATATGGATGAGGATCACGTATGTGAGGTAAGCCTTACCATGGAGCACCAGACCGAGGTTATCGCAGTGTTGACCCTTAATAAGATTGCTCGTGAGATCGCTATCTACCCCGTAAAGGTTGATGAGTATGGTGCATTTGAGTATGCTACTGAGGGTGATTTGACCTTCGCTTACGAGAGTACCACTGTTGGTGATAGTGGCGTAGCACTCACTTGGCCCGATGGTATGACTGGTTTCATGTCACGCGTAAAGGTTGTTTCTAACTTCGATTGGACTATCGATGGCACTCCCGAGTGGATTATGCCTATGGATGGTGGTGTAGCTGGTGAGACAGAGTTGTGGATTCAGGCTGATCCAACAAAGTATCCTTTGGAGGCTTCAGAGGCTGAGTTGTCATTCGTTGACGCTAACAATACAGAGGCTGTAGCTACTAAGATGAAGGTTTCTATCCCTGCAGCTGGCGATGTGTTGACTATTAGCGGTTTTGCAGAGGTTTCTAAGTTCAACGCCGAGGGTCAGTTCTTCCACTCAATGATGGGTGATTACATGGATGGTACTTCTAACGGTTATGTAACCTCTACTGAGAATGTTCAGGTTGTTGCTTTGACATTCGTTGAGCAGTGGGGTATGATGAATCCTGAGATTGAGCCCGCATGGTTGACTCTTGAGATGGAGGAGTGGGATACAGCTGAGGATGCTGGTGTTATTCAGGAGCGTATGTTGCATGTAGGTGCAATGGCAAACGATAGCGATGCACGTAAGGCTTATGTATTTGTACTTCCCGCAGATGTGGCAGCTGATGCTTACTCAATTGCCGAGATGGCAGATGGTATGCCTACTGGTAATATTGCCGAGGCTTACTTGCCTTATTTGGCAACTACCGTTGAGCAGGAGGGTGCTGCAAAGGAGGCTTCTTTGACTTGCCAGAATGAGTTTGGTGATGCTACTCTTACTGTTGTAAATGGTGGTGGCTGGCCCTACAACGAGCTGGGTAATGCTCAGGAGTTCTATGAGCTGCTTTACTCTTCAGAGTGGGCTGACGACGATACCACATTCTCAAGCTCAAAGGAGATTTCTAATATCTACATCAGCATTCTTAATGCTAATGGTAGCTTCGTAGATGCTGAGAATGATCAGGATGCATCATGGGTTACATTTTGGAAGAATGGTGCTGGTACTTCATTCCGTATCAATGTAGATCCTACTCATGCAACTGCTGAGAACGCTTTGAATCTCAATACTGGTGACTATGAGGCTGGTGTGTATGTTGAGTTTGCTGACGGTACTGCTGCGATTATCTACTTGCGTTACAACGAGAACGCAACAGCTGGTGGCGATGGCGTTTCATTGGCATTCTCATACCCTGAGTATGCTGTTGATATGGATGGTTCATCATTGGTTGAGTTGACTTCTGGTGACCTTTACGATATGTACAGCGAGTATGGCGCTCCCGTATGGCATGTAACCTTCACAAAGGTTGCTCACACTATGTCAATGTTGACAGGTATTTCTACCGAGTGGATTGCTACACTTGAGAATGAGTTGGATGCAGAGTGGCTTTCATTCGAGGGCGGCTCAGAGTTCCAGACCGTAATTACCGATGAGGCAGGTAATGGCAAGACAGGTGCTATTATTTTCCGCGATGGTAGCAACGTTATTAAGCTCGTACTGTTGTGTACACTTAATATTGTTACAGAGTAACATAACTTCAATACTCCCCGCCACAGGGGTGGGGAGTATTTTTTACAATCTTCAGAACTATAAGTAAAGAGTTTCACCGAGAACTTTTTTGAATGATGAAAACATACAGATTTTCCATATGCGTAGTGCTGTTTATGCTTTTTGGCGCGTTCATGGCTGCATGTAGCGATGATGGCGTGGATAATCGTGAACAGGAGTACGGATATGCTCAATTTAAGCTTTATAAGAAGGCATCTTATCAACCATCAACCGAGTCATCGCGAGCTGTACAGAACACGCTCGACTATTTATCGCAGGCGTGTAAGATTAAGGTAACACTCTCTTATGACGATACCACCATTGCACAGACGCTTAATCTCTCGGCTGCAAATAACGATGCGGCCGAATATGGCTTGCGCAGCGATAAGATTAAACTTCTTACCGGTGAGTATCGCGTCATTACATTCTCGTTGTATGACGCTTATGATGAGATAATATATAATAGCACATCCGACGATGTCGGCGCCTTTACGGTAGAGTCGGGAGGCCTTGTGGTGCACGATGTGACTATTAGTGTCCGCCCTCGCGGTGGCGTACGTTTTACGCTGAAGAAGGATATGTCGGAGTTTTCCGAGAATCCTGCAACACGAGCTGTGGCACGTGAATATACCTTTGACGAGGTTAGCTACGCAAGTATCACCGTTGCGCAGGTGCTTAGTTCGGGAAGTACTACAAGCCCCACGCGTTTTGATATGTTGCCAACAGATTTCAATATCCACTTTGATGAGGATGATGATCAAAGTGCTGCCGAGGGTTACCAGACTTCGACACTTAAATGCGATACGTTGCTGTCGTTACCTGCAGGAGATTATCGTATAACAGCTTATGAACTGTTCGATGAAGGCAAAGTATTGCTGGAGTCAAATACGGCCCCCAAGCGTCAGACATTTAAAGTAGAGGATAATAAGACCACAGATACCGATGTAAAGGTGTTGCTACGAGAGAGCGATGAGTACATCAAGGATTATTATGCTCTCTACGAGATTTGGAAGAGCCTTAATGGCGAGGATTGGTATTACGTAGGCGAGAACTACTCGTATGGCACAAATTGGGATTTCAATAAGGACCCCGATTTGTGGGGTAGCCAGCCGGGTGTACGTCTGCATGCTAATGGCCGTGTGGCATTTATAGATATCAGTGATTTTGGATTTGCGGGAGATATGTCGCCAGCCATTGGTCAGCTCACACAGCTTATAGAGTTGTATTTGGGTACTCATAATGATATTAACTCGCTTACCTACGACCCCTCGTTGGCACTTAAACAGTCACCTGAGGAGCGTAGTGCTAATCGTCTCAAGAATCATGGTGAGTATCTCCACATGATATACCCTGCAACGCAAGTTACGGAGCCTATTGCCCGCGCTTTGGCTGAAAATAATATTTCGATTCGTGCGACCGAGTTGTACAATACAATGAACGAATCGCAGATTCTAAATAAGACAACAGGCCAGCAGTTGCATATTCGTCCTATGGATACTAATCATGGTACTATCTGCAATGGCTTGCGTTCATTGCCATCTGAGATTGCTAATCTCAAGCAGTTGGAGTATCTCTATATAGCCAATAGCGAGATTGAGATTATCCCTGATGAGATTGCCTATTTGGAGTCATGTACCGACCTTGAGATTTATAACTGTCCAAAGCTTAAAGAGTTCCCAATGGCTGTGGCGCAGATGCCCAATATTGCAGCTTTAAATATCTCAAACAATGCTCAGTGGTCGGCCGAGCAGATTTATGCAGGTTTGGATGCTGTGGCTACGGGTCCTTCGCGCGAGATGATACAGATTCTCTATGCTCGTCAGAATAAGTTGGAGATTATGCCTGAGTCATTCCGAAACATGAAGCGTCTGTCGATGCTTGACTTGGCGTATAACGATATTCGCGAGGTGCCTACGTTGGGTAAGGATATTGATTTCAGCCAACTTTATCTCGATGGTAATCAGCTTGAAAGCCTTCCACATGATGCTGAAGGATATTTCTGCGGTTATGCCAATACCGAAACGTTCTCGGTTAAGTACAACCGCTTGAAGAAAGTGCCCAACATCTTCTCAGCAAAGAGCATTGATAAGATTAAGTCGGTGGACTTTACTGGTAACGATATTGATGGCTTCGAGGGCGAGGAGGATGGCTCATACCGAGGTATTAATGTGGAGACTTTCACTTTGGCGGTGAATCCCAAACTTAAGAAGTATCCTAAGGCATTAGCCGATAGTAACTCTCCCGTGTCGTATATCATCTTACGTGCGTGTGGTATTGAAACTATACCTAAGGGGTCGTTCGAGTATAAGAATTCGCCTATGCTTACTTCGCTCGATTTGTCATACAATAAACTTACAGACCTCCCGTATGAGATGCATGCGGGTAATCTGCCTTACTTGTATGGTCTGGAGCTCTCGTTCAATAGTTTCAGCCAATTCCCCTATGAGCCGTTGGATTGTTCGGGATTGACAGTCTATGCAATACGTAGTCAGCGTAATGAGAATGGTGAACGTTGTTTGCGTGAGTGGCCGACGGGATTGTTCAACCATAAGGGCCTGCGAGGTTTCTATATCGGCTCTAACGATTTGCGCCGTATAGATGATACTATCTCGACACTTATTTACTATCTCGATATCAGCGATAATCCTAATATTATCTTTGATGCATCGGACATTTGTTATGCGTGGATGAATGGTGCATATCTGTTGATATATGATAAGAGTCAGAATATTCTTAATTGCGACTACATGTTAGAGTAAAACCAATGATTATGAAGCAGAAAATATATATACTTTTGGCTTTTGCCCTCCTTGCTGTGTCGTGTGGCGATGACTCTACGGCTGATCCTATCTCGGTGGAGAAGGATACAATAACGATGGAGGCTGTGGGTGGTACGGAGAAAATTCGTGTTACGGCAAGCGATAAGTGGATTGCATCTACCGATAATCCGTGGATTACCATCTCTCCAGCTAATGGCATTGGTGACAGTACCTGCGAGTTTAAGATTGACTCAGCTCTTACGGCTGCACCTCGACGTGGCGTTGTTCGCATACAGAATCTTGCTACGTGGGATGAACGCGAGATTGTGGTCGAGCAGCAGGGTTTTCCATATAGCATTGAAGTGGATGATACCTCAATAGATATCTCTAACTACGATGAGTATAACAAACGAAATTTCTACGTAACAATCAAGTCTAACGTAGATTTCAAAATAGATATTCCCGATAATGCCGAGGCGTGGCTTTCGCACGACAGCTATAAACTCAATCTCGACCGTGGTATGCGCCCGCGTGAGGTTAAGGTGCGTTTTAAGTGGGATATTAACTCTTCGCCTGTTGAGCGATTGGCCGATGTTAAGTTTTTGCCTCGCACGGATGTGGAAATGTCGCACTCAGATGTATTGAGCGTAAAGCAGATGGCTGCTGACCCTATTATCCCCGATTCGCGAGCAGGAGACTCTGTGGCGTTGCTTTGTATTTCGCGTTCATTACGTACGTTGGTGTCGTGGGATGCCTCAACGCCGATGGATATGTGGAATAATGTAGTGCTGTGGGATGAAGGTATGGAGGGCTGCACTCCCGAAAAGGTAGGGCGTGTGAAAAGTGCGCAGTTTGTACTTTTCAATACAGTTGAGAAATTGCCTTTTGAGGTAAAGTATCTCACTGCAGCAGACGAACTCTATTTCTTCGGAAATACAAATACCTTTATGCGCGACCTCGAATTGGGTGATGATATTGCAGAACTTACGCAGTTGCGACGACTTACAATAGGTAGCTATGGACTTGTGTCGTTGCCCGATAGCTTTGCCAGTCTTAAAAATCTGGAGTATCTGAATATTTGTGCGAATAACTTCCAGAGTGTACCAAAGGTTCTTACGAAGGAGAACTTCCCTAAGCTACGCTCTTTGGTGATGAACGCCAACCAACGTAGTATAGTATATGATTTGAGCAATACGGTACGTACCGACCTTGGAGGTTTTATTGATGAGCCAGAGTTCCCCGTCGATTTGATAAAGTGGGATTTGGATACATTGGTGCTCTCGGTGAATTACTTGCAGGGTGAATTGCCCGATTTCGAGGATGATGATGAGGTGCCATATTACACCGAACAGGATCTGATTGAGGCTGATACGTTGCCGCGTCTGCTTGTTGACCGTAAGATTAAGAAGGTAATGCCCTCGACCAAGCGTTTTTCAATTAACCTCAATCGCTTGTCGGGTCGCCTGCCCGATTGGTTGCTTTATCATCCTGCTTTGGATTGGTGGGTACCTTATAGCCTTGTCTTCCCGCAGGAGGGTCGAGCTCAGGATGGTACGCAGGCAATGTTTGATAATGAGCCTATTAACCTCAACTACTATTATGAGGCTTATCCTGATAAGGAGATGGCCGCATATTATACGGGCGAAGAGGGTGAAACAGTCGAGTAAACGTAGAGAAAGATTATGATGAAACAGAGATTATTATATCCTATATTTGTGTTGCTTGCACTCTGCACCTCTGTGTCGTGTGCCGATGATAGTACACTTGCCGAGTCTTCGCAGCCTCAGGAGCAACCCTATGCCCAGAGTGAATTGCTGGTGAAGTTTACCCCAGAAGTTGCCGACCTTATATCGCAGGTTACAGCAACCCGAAGCGGGGCAGTTACTCGTTGTGGTGTTGAAAGTCTTGATAAGATTATGGAGCTTATCGGCACATATCAAATTGAGCGAGTATTCCCTATTGATGAGGCTCGTGAAGAGCTGACACGTGATAGTGGGTTGCATCTGTGGTATGTGGTGCGTTATAGTAATGACTATACGGCAGAGCAGGTTGCACAGCGACTTTCTCCGTTGGGTCAGGTGCAGAATGTCGATTTTAATCGTACCATCAAGCGTGCTTATCGTGGTGAGGCCACTCCGTTAAGCGTCAAGAGATTGGAGCAGATGAGTACGACAACTCGTGCAACGGCCGTCGACCCACTTCTTTCGATGCAGTGGCATTTGGTAAATCATGGCGATTTGTTCACTTCGGGCGATGTGGTCAAGTCTGTAAAGGATGCTGATGTGCAGTGCGAACAAGCTTGGGAGCGTTCGATGGGTGATGAGTCGGTAATTGTGGCTGTATTGGACGAGGGAGTTTTTGTAGAGCATCCCGATTTGAAGAATAACATCTGGGTAAATCCTCGTGAGCAAAAAAACTCAATGAAGGATAATGATGGCAATGGCTACGTAGGCGATTACAACGGCTATAACTTTGCTCGCGATATTGGTATCATTACATGGGATAATGCTTACGATTCGGGACACGGTTCACACGTGGCTGGTGTCATAGCCGCAGAGAATCGTAACGGAGTTGGTGTTGGCTCGATTGCGGGTGGTACGCCAGAATTGCCTGGTGTAAAGATTATGGTTTGTCAGCTATTCTCTGGAAATATGGCTTCGAGCAGTATTGCCGTGGCTCGCGCCATAAAGTATGCGGCCGACAACGGAGCTGTCGTATTGCAGTGCAGTTGGGGATATGTATCTGGTTGTGCTAATGAGTACGATTGGGGTGAGGCTGGTTTCGATAGTCAGGAGGCTTGGGAGGCAGGTGCTCCGTTGGAGAAGGATGCATTGGATTACTTTGTTCACAATGCAGGCTCACCCAATGGACCCGTTGAAGGTGGTATAGCAGTATTTGCCGGAGGTAATGAGTCTGCTCCTATGGCGGGTTATCCGGGTGCTTCGGATGACTATATTTCGGTTGCTGCTACGGCAGCGGATTTTACGCCTGCTGTTTATACCAATTACGGTCCAGGTACGTCGGTATCTGCACCCGGAGGTGATCAGGATTACTATTTCGACTATGTCGATGATGAGCATAATTATGGTGAGGTGGGATGTGTGCTTTCTACTCTGCCTTATCATATCAGCGAGTCAGGATACGGATTTATGGAGGGAACATCCATGGCATGCCCTCATGTGTCTGGCGTGGCTGCCTTGGGTATCTCATATGCTGCACAGCTGCGTCGTCATTTCAAAGCTACGGAACTCCAGCAGATGTTGATTGATTCGGCAACGCCTATTGACCAATATATGACGGGAAAGAAGTCGTATTGCCGTTATGTTGCCGATATAGGCCCCCAACAGCCTATGCAACTTAATCTATCATCGTATAAGGGTCAGATGGGTAGCGGACAGGTGAATGCGGCAGCATTCCTTGCCTCTATCGATGGTGCTGGTATTGCTATGCGATTCCCGAATCTTTATATCGATTTGGGAGTAAGTGTGAGCCTTGCTCCTTCGCGTTACTTTGTTGATGGTGAGGCGTTGACATATAGCGTAACAATCGGCGATGCTTCTGTCGCATCATGCATGGAGCAGGATGGTAAATTGGTGTTCAAAGGACTTAAGGAGGGTGTTACCTCTGCTTCAGTAAAGGCTTCGAATGGTGAAACACATAAATTTAACATCACCGTGCGCAAGGGTGCAAACTCTAACGGTTGGTTGTAGCGAAAAATTGAAAATAGGTTTGCAATGTCGATTCCGAAGATAGGTGCTGTGCTATTATTGTTGACGATGGTTGTCGAGGGTGCTTCGGCACAAATTAAGATTATTCCTCGTCAAAGGGTTGATAGTATTGCAAATATTGCATCTGTGGCTAACTCTCCCATGCGTTTTACGGAGGGTAAGCATATTCGTTTCGATACGATTGCTGAAGAATGTAGCGTGTGGCAGCGAGTCGTCGAGTGGCATAATGTGGGTGATAGGCCCATTGTGGTGAATGAGATTAAGAGTAGTTGTGGATGCCTACGGGGGCAGAGTGATAGGCGTGTGGTTCGTCAAGGCGAGAAGGCTCACATAACACTGAAATATTACCCCAAGGGACATCCGGGGCATGTGTCACAACGATTGTTTATATTTACTTCGGTTGATGAACGAAAACCAACGGCGGTGCTTAATCTTTCGGGATATGTGAAGATTTCATCCGATAGAGTAGGCGACTATCCCACTTCGCGTGGTGAGTTACTGCTGCGTCGTGAGTATGTGGCGCTGGACGGTAGTGGCATTTACCGTGTGGCATGTTATAATGCTGGAAGTAAAACGCTCCATCTATCTGCCGATACACTACTTTCGGCAAGGGGTGTGAAGATGTACACCGAGCCCGTGATGCTTGCTCCTAAAAGCGAGGGCGATTTGGTTATAACTTGCGATGAGCAGTTGCTCAAAGATGGGGATAAGTTGTATATTAAGGGGTTGCAGTTGCCTCTGCGTGAAAGGGCGATTGTAATGCAAAAGAGTAGCGAAAAAG
>CAYLRH010000020.1:0-10310 GCA_964385905.1 uncultured Alistipes sp. | reverse complement strand
GCCAGATAATCCGACACGCGATGCTTCACACAATAGTGAATCCCCACGGGATAGCGCACCTGATAGGGGCACGACATCACAACGTCCACACCCTTCATCAGCTCCTCCACCTCGGGAACAGAGTGGTCGAGAGCAGCAAACTCCGAGGCACGAATCTTATTCTTCGCACGCGCAGGTCCCTGCTCCGCAAAGTCGAAATAACGTCGATAGTGGCTCAAGCCTACATACCGTACGCTCTTGGGCAGATTCTTCCACGCCCAATATATTGCCGTTAGTTCACAATAGTTGCGGTTACGATTGCTAATATTCTCACCTTCATCGTCCGAAGCAATGCCCAAATCCTCCTTCGCTATCGCACGTCCCACCTGAATGGGCATATATGGCTTATTCTCCAGCCACATATCCCTCTTATGGGCACACACCATGATTACCGAATCCATATCGTATTCGTATTAATTCTACTCAAAACAATTCAATGCCCGCTCAATCACCTTATCCATATCGTAGTATCGATACTCGGCAAGACGGCCTCCGAATATAACATTCTGCTCCTGCTCGGCCAGCGCACGATAGCTCTCAGCCAGAGCCTCATTGCGTTGATTGTTGATGGGATAATAGGGCTCATCACCCGACTCCCACTCCTTGCTGTACTCCTTAGAGATTACCGTGCAAGGCTGCTTGCCAAACTCGAAGTGCTTATGCTCGATAATACGTGTATATGGCTCTGCGTGAGAGGTGTAGTTAAACACCGCATTACCCTGATAATCCGCCACATTCTCCAAAAGCGTAGTTTCAAATGTCACCGTACGATACTCCAGATGTCCCAACCGATAGTCAAACCACGCATCTATCGGTCCTGTATAAACCACCTGCTCGGCCAATGGCATAAGCGACTCACGCTCAACAAGAAAATCGACATTCAATCGCACCTCCACGCCCTCCAGCAGACGCTCAAAGAGCAACGTATAACCTCCTTCGGGAATTCCCTGATACTTATCGTTGAAATAGTTATTGTCATATGTGAAACGGAACGGGAGTCGACGAATGACAAAGGCAGGTATATCGGTTGCCTTCATGCCCCACTGCTTCTCGGAGTACTCCTTAATCAGTTTCTCATACACATCGCGGCCTCCTAAAACAAGTGCCTGCTCCTCAAGGTTTTTCGGCTCAGTGATATATGCATACTCCGCTCGTTGCTCCTCGACACGACGACGCGCATCCGCCGGGGTCACCACATCGGGCCACAGCTGATGAAACGTATTCATGTTGAAGGGCAGATTGTATAACTCGCCATGATAGTTGGCAATAGGCGAATTGACAAAGTTGTTGAATTCGACAAAACTATTGACGTAATCCCACACACGCCGATTGGAGGTATGGAATATATGCGCACCATACTTATGCACATTTATTCCCTGCACAGACTCTGTATAACAGTTACCGCCAATATGGTCTCTTCGCTCTACAACCAAGCAGCGCTTGCCACGGCGTGTGGCCTCATGAGCAAAGACTGCACCAAAAAGACCCGCGCCAACAATCAAATAATCATATTGCTTCATCTCAGCATAAATGATTAGAACGGCAAATCATCCGGGTCATCCTGCGGTGCGGGGATAGATGCCGACGGTGCAGGCTGAGACTGAGGTACATACTGCTGCGCAGGCTGCTGATAACCGCCCTGAGGCTGCGAATAACCCTGCTGGCCACCCATAGGGGCCCCCGCCTGCTGATTATCCGAGCGACGACCAAGAAGTTTCATCTCGTCGGCCATAATCTCGGTGGTATAGCGCTTGATATTATCCTTATCGGTCCACTCGCGTGTGCGCAGACGGCCCTCGATATAGAGCTGGCTACCCTTACGCACGTAACGGTCCACCACATCGGCCAAACCACGCCACAGAGTGATTGTATGCCACTCAGTTAGCTCGGTATTCTCATTTGTCTGACGATTATATATACGCTCAGTTGTTGCCAATCTCACTCGGGCAACCTTAACACCCGACTCGGTGGTGCGTACCTCTGGGTCAAGGCCCACGTTACCCACCAAAATAACTTTATTTACCATCTTATTTCGTTTTAGTAATTTTCGCCTAACGTTTCGGCATGGAATCGAGGTGTACCTTACCCTCCAAATCGTTCTTCAACGTGCCCAAGAAGTCGACATCCGAACCCTCAAGGAACTCCACCTGCACGGGCTGATAGAACAATCGCTCTCGCATAATATCGGGCACACGACGGCTACGGCGCAACTTTACGGCATCCTTCTCCGTTGTAAGCAGCATAGCCGAGGGGTGTTTCTCCAACTTCTCGACAATATGCTCGATGTCGGCCACCGAATATACATGATGATCGGGATATGTGATAGAGCCCACAACCTTGTAACTCTGCTTAACGCCCGAGATAAAAGCCTTAGGATTGCCTATACCCGACATCACAATAACCTCGCCACCCTCCGAGAGAGTCTTCTGCGTGGGGAACTGCGCCACGGGAGGTGTAGGTATGACACGTGTGAAATATACTCGTTGATATGCTATCTTATGCAGATTCATACGCCACACGCGCTGGTCAAGCGGTGACATGTCGGCAGGGCACTTAGTCACGATGAAATAGTCTGCACGGTCCAACGAACTCGGCTTATCACGCAATGTACCCGCAGGTAGATAATCATCTTCGTAGAATGGGCGTGTAGAGTCAACAATCACGACATTGATACGCGGGTCGACATAACGATGCTGGAAGCCGTCGTCCATGACAATAAGATTCACCTCAGGATGCTCCGCCTCGATACGGCGTATAGCCTCAACTCTCTTCTCGCACACCACCACAAGAGTATCGGGGTACTTCAACTTAATCTGCAACGGCTCGTCGCCCACATCGCGGTACGACGATGTTGTCTTAACCTCAAGGTATCCCTTTGTTCGGCGACCATATCCGCGAGAGAGGACTGCCACCTTGTAATGCTCCTTCATGTAGGCCACAATCATCTCAGCGGTGGGTGTCTTGCCCGTTCCTCCTACGGTGATATTACCGACACAGATAATCGGAGTCTTAAACGTCTCGCTTTTGAGCAATTTGCAATCAAACATCCAATGGCGAATGGTAATCGCCATTTTATATGGATATGATAACAGTTTCATCAGAAAGCTCATAGCGTTCGCGGAAGTAAAGGTTTACAGCGCAAAGGACTCGTCGGTCGATACGCATAATTATACAATTCGGTCAAAGATAGCCATTTATTTGCAACATTCCAACGCCAATTTCGTTTTTTTTATATTTTCGACCGCTTTTGTGGCAAAAGTATCATTAGAGTCTAATATTTTTATTAATTTTGTGCTATTATGAAGCGATTTTTAAATTTAACACTTATACTGTTGCTGCTGGCATTAGTTGCGTGCCGCAGCAACAACGCAGAGGAGGCCGCGAGTGAGCAGACACAAGAGCCGCAACACACAATCATTTACGGCATAATTGCCGACAACTATCATACCGAAAGCAACACCATCAATCAGGGGGAAACGCTCGGTAAGATTCTTGCACGATATGGCGTAGGGGCAACCACGGTGGACAGACTGGACAAGGTGGCAAAAGATATATTTCCGCTTAACAAAATCAAGGCCGGAAGACCATACACAACCTTCACCACACAAGACTCTACGGGCGTAACACGACTCGATTATTTTGTGTACGAGAAGGATGTTATCGAGTATGTCGTTTTCGGCTTCAAGAATGACTCAATAACAATTGAGCAGGGCCAGAAGGATGTTACCATCCGCCGACAGCGACGCTCATCGGTTATCGAGTCTTCGTTGTGGGGTGCTATCATGCGCGACAGCCTGCCCTACGCATTGGCTGCCGAGTTGGAGGATATATACCAGTGGACTGTCGATTTCTTTGGTATTCAGAAGGGTGACCACTTCACCGTGATATACGACGAAAAACTCATTGACACCACCCACGTGGGTATCGGTCGCGTATGGGGAGCGAAGTTCAACCACGGCGGAAAGGAGATATATGCCATCCCGTTCAAACAGGGTGAGAAGATACAATATTGGGAGTACAACGGTGCCTCGCTACGCAAGCAGTTGCTGAAGGCTCCGCTGAAGTTTTCGCGCATCAGCTCGCGATTCTCACGCTCACGCCTACATCCCGTACATCGCGTCTATCGACCGCACCTTGGCGTCGATTATGCAGCTCCGAAGGGAACGCACGTACATGCCGTAGCCGATGGCGTGGTAACCTTCAAAGGCTGGGGTGGCGGTGGTGGTAACACGCTGAAAATTAAGCATGCCGGTAACCTCGTAACGGGATACCTGCACCTCAGCGGATTTGCCAAAGGCATCAAGCAGGGTTCGCGCGTCAAACAGGGTGATTTGATTGGATATGTGGGTAGTACAGGCACATCGACAGGCCCGCACCTGGATTACCGCATCTGGAAAAACGGAGTTAACATTGATCCGCTCAAGGTGCCGCAGGAGCCTGCCGAGCCTATTGCCAAGCAGAATATGGCAGCATTTGAGGCTATCCGCGAACGCATAGTGGCCGAGTTGAACGGAACGGCTACACCCGAAATGATTGTAACACAGCTCGACAGCGTCGAGATGAAGAGCGACACCACTGCGATGGTCGTAGCGGAGGAGAAGGAAGACAAGAAGTAATATGCAGATTAACAAAAAGATAGAACAATTCATCGGCCGCCACCATGTATTGACGCTGGCCACAGCTACCGTAGATGGTGCGCCCTACTGCTGTAACTGCTTCTTCGCCTACGACAAGGAGTCGGCAGCATTCGTATTCACCACCGACCCCGCAACACATCACGGAGAGATGATGTGCGAAAATCCTCGTGTAGCAGCATCCATCGTACTGGAGACTCGCACCGTCGGCAAGATACAGGGTTTGCAGATTACTGGCAAGATTAAGCAGGCGGCAGAGGGGGATAAACTACTATATCTCAAGAGTTTTCCCTATGCCATTGTGGCCGACCTGCACTTATGGCGCTTGGAGGCCGACTTTCTTAAATTAACAGATAACACCCTCGGATTCGGGAAGAAACTGATATGGCAACGACAGGAGTAATTATAGTGGCTGGCGGCTCAGGCCGTCGCATGGGCGGAGCGCTGCCCAAACAATTTATGATGCTCGACAATGAGCCTATTTTAGCCCGTTCGATAAATCGCATGCATGAGGCACTGCCTGCGGCAGAGATTGTTGTGGTGTTACCCGAAGAGCATGTGGAGTTGTGGAAAAATATAGCAGCACGCTTTGAGGTGGCACGCCATAAGATTGCCCTCGGTGGCAAGGAGCGTTTCGACTCGGTGAAAAATGGATTGGCTGCATTGAGCGATGGAGTGCGCATCATCGCCGTACACGACGCTGTACGCCCGTTAGCCTCGAAGAAACTAATTATCAAGCTCTTCCTTGAGGCTGAAAAACACGTGGCCGTAATTCCCGTTGTGGCACCCATCGACTCTTACCGTATCGTTGAAGGCGAGCAGTCGCGTATCATCGACCGCTCAACACTGCGTATGGTGCAGACTCCACAAGTGTTCCATGCCGACAAGTTACGCGACGCCTACAATCGGCCATTCTCCTCAACTTTCACCGACGACGCTTCGGTGATGGAGGCTGCAGGCCACACGGTGACGCTGGTAGAGGGTGAGCGAGAGAACATTAAGATAACAACCCCCTCGGATATGTTTGTTGCCGAGGCGATAATAAATGCCGAGAGTGACACGCAGCTTTAAATATCACTTTGACCGACGTACAATACTCCTCACCGTACTGATACTCCTGCTCTGCACGGCAGGAGCTGTGATGCTGTATGTACTCTACACTGGCGGATTCTTCTCGGCGTGGTTTGTCACGTTTGTATTGGCGCTTATAGCACTGATGATTCTCTCCATTCCGCGACGTATAGTTCTATTGGACAACACGTTGGAGATTCAGTGCATATTCGACATCACCGAGATTGACGTAAGCGAAATAGCCCGCATCCGTAAGGTCCGCACACGCAAGCTACGCTGGGCAATGCTTATCTTCGGCAGTTCAGGATTCTTCGGGTACTACGGAAAATATTTCGACCTGAAGGAGTTTGAGATGATTACCATCTATGCTTCGGAGTGGAATAATTTTGTGGAGATTGTTGATATATACGACTCTCGCACCTACGTCTCATGCCGCGATGCAGAAGCCTTGATTGCCAGCGTACGCGAAGCTCGCGACGGCATTCAAACTACTTGATATGCAGGCTGTTTTCACATCCGACCGTTGTGCAATCCGCACCATAGAGTACGACTACCTCACCACACCATTCGGCGAGATGCTTACGGCATGGCACAAGGAGATGCTATGCTTCGCCTCATTCACCACGTATTTAGGAAGGGAAAAGATATATTCCGAACTGACCGCACTCTTTCCTAAGGCAACATTTACCCATACTAAAAATCGCCCCTCAATATTTGAGTCTGCCCCGAAAAAGATTTTACTTGCGGGAACTCCTTTTCGATGTGATGTATGGCGAGCGCTGCTCACCGTAGAAAGGGGGACCACAATGACATACGCTCAACTTGCTGCCCGAGCAAATCACCCGACAGCCGTACGTGCCGTAGCTACCAGCGTGGGATACAACCCCATAAGTGTTATCGTCCCCTGCCACCGCATACTTCCCGCATCGGGAGGAGTCGGTAACTACCACACGGGAACAGAGATAAAACGTCGCCTTTTGGAGTGGGAGAACGCCCTACCCTAATGCCACATCCAGCAACATCATAAGCGCAAAACCGAAAGCCACACCTATGGTTGCAATATTCGAGTGGTGGCCACTCTGCGACTCAGGGATAAGCTCCTCGACAACCACATATATCATTGCACCCGCAGCAAACGCCAACAGAAAAGGCAAAACGGGCTGCAAAAAGTCAATCAATAAAATAGTAATCAAGCCTGCTAACGGCTCAACCACGCCCGACCCTACACCATACGAGAATGCCTTCCAACGGCTCTTCAAGCTATGTTTCAAGGGCATGGAGACAATTGCGCCCTCCGGGAAGTTCTGAATGGCAATACCGAGCGAGAGCGTCAAAGCCCCCGCCATCGTTATGCCTGCACTCTCGGTCAACGCTCCTGCCAAAACCACACCAACAGCCATACCCTCAGGGATATTATGCAGCGTGACGGCAAGAAAGAGCATTGCCGAACGCCCCAACCCCGACTTCACTCCCTCAGGCTCATCTGAGGAGATGTGCAAGTGGGGCACGACGCTATCGAACAACAGTAGCGAAAACATACCGGCCAGAAAACCCGTCACAGCAGGTAACCACGCTATGCCACCGCTCTCGGCCGTCATATCAATCGAGGGGATGAGCAACGACCACACCGAGGCGGCAATCATCACACCCGATGCAAAGCCCAACAACAGCTTCTGTACCCACGCAGGCATCTCCCCACGCAGGAGAAAAACCATTGCAGCACCGAGCGATGTACCCAATAATGGCAACAGCAGACCGTATGCTAAATCACTATACATTATCTCAGATTCTCAAGATAATCAACAAATATGCTAAAGTCGGTATGTGAATTTACAAACTCATCATACGAGTATTCGGTATCGCCCTCCTCGGGCACATCCGACACCATCTTCACCACAACCACGGGCAGGTCGAACAGCTCGGCAGCCTGACAGATAGCCGTAGCCTCCATGTCGAACAGGCCTGCCTTCATACCGTAGCGACTCTTCACCTCGGCGATAATCTCAGCATCGACAAACGAATCACCCGTCCACACCACCGCATCGTCATGACCAAGCAACGGATGCGGGTCGGTTAGTTCGGGAACGAAATCCCCGGGAATACGGCAATCGTGATAACGAGCTACACGCGGGGCAACAATCTCGCCACGCTTGCGCCCCAGAGTTGAAGCCGCATAGCCTACAACAGCCACACGGTCATAATCACCGTCAGCCTGCATTATTGCTCGTGCGGTATTGGCAGCTGCCAAGGCTTTGCCCACATTACTGCGTACAATAGTGTAGCTATTACGTAGCTCCTCGCGCTCGATGGCACGACGCATATTACGGTATTCGCGCTCCGTAGGGGTTATAACCAAGTACCTCATTACCAAGCACAATTATATATCGACCCAATACCAGCCTCCTCGGCCTGCTCGCGAGTATAGAGGCAACGCATATACTGCGCCATAGCCTCATTGGTGGTTGCCACAGCAAACAAACCCGGATTACCACACTGCACCTCGTTAAGACCTACGATATCATCCTTCGACTTAAGCGGGAAGGCCTGCTTATAGACGCGGGCCAAAGCCTCACGAATCTGCTCGGCTGTAACGTCGTTCATTGTCGAGAGGTAGAATCCCGTCTTACAACCCATCGGGCAAAACGACACAATGCTCTTGCCCACGACGGGGTCAAGGCGCAAATAGTAAGCCATCAAATGCTCGATGGTATGCACCTCGCCCGACCCGAGCGGAGCATAGGCCATCGGTGCGCGAAAACGCATATCCCATGAGTGTACAGCCAACTCATCGTTGATGGTATATACCGAACGTAGATACAAGCCCTCCTTGAGGGTAAGATGATCGACATCGAATGACGATACTACTGATTTTTTGCTCTCCATATTTTCTTATATTATTTATTTTCAACCTCTTGCTTCTTCTCAGGCGACTTACGGTCAAAGAACGGATTTTTTGATGACGCGCTCAACGGAATGGCAAAAATCATCTCCGCATCGGCGAGCATTCCCAATCTCTTTGCCGCCCATCCTGCCGAGAACATCACACGCGAGTCCAACCTTAAATCAGCAATCTTCGAGCAGGCCGAGCCTATGGCGATTCCCACATCCACACCATTCATCACGCATGGCGTACACAGAGGCTTTGCCTCACACGTAGCGTATCCGCAGTAACCACAATTAAGGCCACAAACCGACTCAGACTCGCGCGTGCCTATGATGATTACCGCCTGAGCATGGAGTATATTCTCCGCATCGCGCAACAAAAATTTCAGTCCCGATTCGGCACTCAACTCAAGCATAGCCTGCGACAAGCGTTCGATATCCTCATCGGTAACCATTGCTATCTCCACCAAATCACGCCCCTTTGCCTTGGGAGCCGTGCGAGCCGCTGACATAACCGCCTCAGCCATCACGCGAACAGCCTCTGGGCGCAAATCACGTTCGTTGTAAATCATAATCTCAAAAATTTATCGGGGATAAAGATACATTTTTTTACGCTTTTTACAAAAGTATGGGAGCCATTTTATATCACTCGACGCAAACTATTGCCATTGGCTTGTTTTTTGCTCCCACCATATTAAAATACTAAAACCACTGCCATGAACAAAATCAGAATCTATCAATTCACCGACCCCGTATGTGTGTGGTGCTGGGGTAACGAGCCTGTTATCAGGGCTCTCGACTACCTTTACGGCAACAAAATCTCCATCGAATATGTTATGGGCGGGCTAATAGAGGATATAACCACACTCTACGACCTCAGCGGCCCGACAAGTGTAATAATCGACCGTGCAAACGAGATTATAGCAAACAACTGGAATGCAGCCTCAGCCCGCCATGGGATGCCCGTCAACACGGAACATATGTCGCTGTTCAGCGAGCGTTACCCATCGAGTTTCCCACAGAACATCGCATACGAGGCTGCAAAACGAATCAACCCCTTTCTTGCAAAGAGGCTGCTCCGACGCATACGCGAAGCGACATTCACCGAGCAACGACGCACCTCACAGATGGATGTGATAGTGGAATTGGCCACCGAAGTGGGATTCGATGCGGCACAATTTATTGATGAATACACCACGGGCAGCGCGCAAGGGGATTTCATGCACGAGCGTATGCGATGCCGCCGTAACGGGATAACTGGATTTCCATCATATCTTATTAAGAGCGGCCCGACGAAGATTATTTTGGGCGGATATCAAAATCTAAGCACCCTGCATACGGTCATCGGCCGCCTTTCGGAGGGTAAGATAAGACCTCGCAAGATAGGTCCTTCGCAGGCTAACATATTAGATTTCATGCGACAGTATCCAACCACATACCCCGCTGAGATAGAAGTAGCTTTCAGCCTTGACCGCGACAAGACCGACTTGATGATTAACCAACTGCTCGGCTCTGGTAAAATATCATCGATAGCCGTTGGTAATGGTCAACGCCTTACAATTGCGACATCGGCAAACTCTTCGACCTCAAATAATAGAGCTCGAAAATCGTTATCATCGGCGGGCAACAAACCTTCGACGACTAATAATTATAAGGTAACGAGAGAGAAAGAGGGCATAAAAC
>CAYLRH010000019.1:0-10378 GCA_964385905.1 uncultured Alistipes sp. | reverse complement strand
ATACCTTAAATAAAAGACTCCTAACTTTCGGCTAGGAGTTTTTTATTATATAATTATCTCGTCAGTTACTTTCTTTTTGCCCAGGTGTTGGAGAGGATTACGGCGATGATTGCTATTGGCAGGACAGTGCAGGTCATAAACGCCTCATCGTCGACATAATAGCCTACAACAGAGATAAATGCCACGCATATGCTGGTCAAACCTGTAACCAAACGCAGGCGCGGAAGATTATACTTCTCTTTTTTCTGTTTACTGGCCGTATTGTAACCCGAAATTAGCCAATCGCCTCATCCAAGAAGAATCAGCAGGCCGAATATCAAAAACAGCACAGCTATCACCAAGATTATCAATAAATCAGTATTCATCGCAAATATGGTTTAAATTATTTAACTACTCTTTCTGCTCCAAAAGTTCTTTGATGTTTGCGATTGCCTTATCAGCCTCGCGCATAGTCTTAAAGTGTCGCCACAGACCTATTGCACCGCCTATTATACCACCAATAGTTCCTGCGATAAGGAATCCCTCAGGGTTATTGAGCATACGATACGCATCCTTATATAGGAAGTAACACCACACCAGAAGCGTAGGCACTGTATAGAAATGCCAACGGCTGTATATCTTGCGGAAGCGCAGCAGGCGCTGTGTTATCTCCACCAAATTACCGTTAGCCACATTTATTGAGCGCAATCCCCAATGAGCATACATCGTTCCCAAAGCACACGCGGCAAGGAAAATAGCCGTACCGACAACAAACTCATCGCTGAATCCAAACCAATGAAACGACCATGAGCAATATACCACGGCAAACACTCCAAACATAGCATATATCACACCTGCACGGTTGAGTTTTGAGATACCCTTCTGTGCCGCCTCGGTGATGGCACGCTCCGATATAATCTGCTGGCGCTGAAGCTTATCCTTTAGCAGGGCTATCTGCTCACGCAACTCATTAAGTTCTGTATGTTCTCTATAATCCATTCTATTTCATAGTTTTAAGTTGTTCCTTGATTCTGTAAAGTCTAACCGACACATTCTTCTCCGATATGCCTACGATTGCTCCAATCTCCTCGTAGGACATATTCTCTAACCACAACAATATTATCGCCCTGTCGAACGGACCCAAACGATTTATACGCTCGTGCAGCAACTTAATCTGCTTGGTGTCGCGGTCGGAATCGTTATAGAGGTCAATATCCATTTCAAGAGGCAATCTCGAACGACGACGCTTCTTGCGGTCAATCGAGATGCAGGTATTGAGGCTTATGCGCCATATCCATGTCTTTACACTACTACGTCCCTCAAACTGCGGTAGGCTACGCCAGAGGTTGATAAGTATCTCCTGATACAAATCCTCAACCTCGGCATTATCTTTCGAGAACATATAGCACACCATATATATAGTGTCCTTATGCTCGCGGACCATCTTCGTAAACTCTTTCTCAAGATTCTCCATTCACCTAACTTGTTTCTTCACTATATTAGTCGCAAAACCAATTGTAAAACTACAAAAATATCTACAAAAAATCTATCTTTGCAATATGTTACACCGCTTCAAGCACGATATATCGTCAATTTGCCCTCCGCAGCAGTTCACGTGGCCATTCCATTATGTGCCACACGCCCTCTCACGCCTTGCCGCCGAGGAGGTGCAGGCATATCTTCTCTCACGCGAGGATTGGGCAGAGGAGATTGCCGCTGGAAAGATGTTCGGTGTACTTGTAGTGCGTGACGCGGATGGAGAGTTAGGATTCTTGGCGGCTTTTTCAGGCAACTTGGCAGGGACAAACAAGCATGAGTATTTTGTTCCGCCCGTATATGATATGTTACAACCCGAGGACTTTTTCCGACAAGAGGAGGCTGCAATATCGGCAATTAACAAGCGCATAACTGAGCTTACACAGGGTGTGGAGTATATTAATGCAAAGGCTGAGCTGAAAGCTATTAAAGAAAAGGCCACCAATGATTTATCGACGTTTAAATCAACTCTTACAGGACGTAAGGCCGAACGCGATTTACGCCGACAAAAAGGTGAAGATACGGCCACGCTTATACTTGAGAGTCAGCGTGACAATGCCGACCTGCAACGCCTAAAGAGGAGCCTTCACGAGCAGATTAAATATGCCGAAGATAGGTTTTCCGAGCTTCAGAACACCATAGACGAGCTGAAGCATGAGCGTCAGCAACGCTCCGCAGCACTTCAGATGCGATTGTTCTCACAATTTCGTATGCTCAATGCCCGTGGCGAGGTAAAGGATTTGTGCGAGTTATTTGCACCCACAACACAACGCATTCCACCTGCTGGAGCCGGCGAGTGCGCAGCTCCAAAACTACTTCAATACGCCTACATTAACTCTCTCATGCCCATAGCTATGGCAGAGTTTTGGCAGGGGGCTTCACCACGTAGCGAGGTGCGCCATCACGGCACATTCTACCCATCGTGCAACGGTAAGTGCAAGCCAATACTTATGCACATGATGCAGGGGCTGGACGTAGAGCCTAACCCTTTGACTGCAATCACGCCCCCAGAGCCTAAAATTCTATGGGAGGATGATTATTTGGTAGCTATTGACAAACCGTGCGGCATGTTATCCGTCGAAGGCAAGTCGGGCGTAAGGAGCGTTGAGGAGTGGGCACACGAACACTACCCTAATGCTTCGGGACCGATGATTATCCATCGTTTAGACCAATCTACGTCGGGCATACTTCTGCTCGCCAAGGACAAAGATACGCATCAAGCTCTACAACAGCAGTTCATCACGCGAAGTGTCGAGAAACGATATACGGCTCTGCTCGACGGAGTGATTTCGTCGCCATGTGGGCGTATTGACCTTGCCATGAAACTCGACTACGAGAATCGGCCTCGTCAGATGGTTGCCACAGATGGAAAACGTGCCATAACGGAATATGAGGTCATAGCCATCGAGGGCGCTCGCACGCGCATACTCTTCCGTCCCATCACAGGCCGCACACACCAGCTACGACTACATTCTGCTCATCATCAAGGGCTTAACGCTCCTATTGTCGGTGACGACATCTACGGTACCGAGTGTCATGCCGACCTCTCGGATGGCCATCGTCTGTGCCTGCACGCTTCAATGCTGGAGTTCACTCACCCCCATTCTGGCGAGCGCATAAAAATCGAAAGCAAAGCAGAATTTTAATTTTTTTTATTGACTTTTCCAGATTTTTACATAATTTTGTGAAAAGATAAATGCAAAGGGGTGCCCCTGCGGGCTGAGATTATACCCTCGAACCTGAACCGGTTAGTACCGGCGTAGGAATTGTATATCGCTTCTTGTGGCGTGGCCGCCCTCATTGGATTTATCCCCAATTAACATTCTCTATTATGACAATTTATGTAAACCGCAAGCAGGTGGTTACTACTGTCAGCTCCATAGCCGAGCTACACGCAGAACTCGACCTGCAACAGATGGTGGCCATAGCTCTGAACAACAAAGTTGTGCCACGCGCCCAATGGGCCTCAACAACTCTCTCGGAGGGGGATAATGTAGTGATAATCAAGATGGCATGTGGAGGTTGATATGGCACACGTTCAATTCATAACCCACACAACCTCGCGTTACTCCTACGTCGACTCGGCACGCCTTGCGCTCAAGGGAGGTTGTCGCTGGATACAGCTGCGCATGAAGGAGGCCACACCCGAGGAGGTCACAGCCACAGCAGCCGAGATACTACCACTATGCCGTAAGGCAGGTGCGACGTTCATCCTTGATGACCACGTTGAACTCGTAGAAGTTACGGGTGCCGACGGAGTACATTTAGGCAAGAACGACATGCCCATCGCCGAGGCTCGTCGTATGCTCGGAGCGGGGAAAATCATTGGCGGTACGGCCAACACCTTCGACGACATTCTATCTCATGCCAATGCAGGAGCCGACTACATCGGTTGCGGGCCATTTCGTTTTACCACTACAAAGAAGAATCTCAGCCCCATTCTCGGACTTAATGGGTATAGACATATCGTAGAGCAGATGCGTGAACACAACATCTCGCTACCCATTGTAGCCATTGGAGGAATCACATTTGAAGATATACCCCACATATTGCAGACTGGCGTAACGGGCATAGCTCTCTCTGGCTCTGTACTACGTGCCGAGAATCCCGTGCATGAGATGCAAAAAATCGTAGAATTATAACACCACACAATATGAAAAAGTTAATCATTGCTGGCCGCGAATTTACATCGCGTCTATTCTTAGGAACAGGAAAATTTTCATCCAACGCTCTGATGCAGCAGGCGATAGCCGCCTCGCAAACCGAGATGGTTACCGTGGCGATGAAACGCATCGACCTCGATAATCGTGAGGATGATATGTTGCAACACATCATCACTCCAAACCTTCAGCTTCTGCCCAACACATCGGGCGTACGCAATGCCGAGGAGGCCATATTCGCTGCACAACTGGCACGTGAGGCCTTCGGTACATCGTGGCTCAAATTGGAGATACACCCCGACCCACGTTACCTTTTGCCCGACTCTATTGAGACGCTGAAGGCGACCGAGCAGTTGGTGAAGATGGGATTTACCGTACTACCCTACTGTCAGGCCGACCCCACACTCTGCAAGCGTCTGGAGGAGGCTGGAGCGGCTACCGTAATGCCTTTGGGAGCGCCTATCGGCACAAATCAAGGCCTACGCACGAAAGATTTTCTACGTATTATCATCGAGCAGTCGAATGTTCCCGTCGTGGTTGATGCGGGCATTGGAGCTCCGAGCCACGCTGCCGAAGCGATGGAGATGGGAGCTGATGCTTGTCTGGTAAATACAGCCATTGCCGTCGCTGGCGACCCCATAGCTATGGCTGAGGCATTCCGCGATGCTGTGGCGGCAGGTCGCAAGGCATACGAGGCAGGTTTGGGAGAACAGATTATCAACTTCGAGGCTGAGGCAAGCTCGCCCTTGACATCATTCTTGGAGTAATGGAGATGAGAATAAAATACCCTCGTTCACGCAAGGTCTATCTTTCGGGCGAGATACATCCCGACATTCGTGTCAGCATGCGGGTTGTTGAACAAGTACCGAGCGTTACCGTAGATAAAAATGGAGAGAAACACTACACGCCAAATCCTGAAGTATATATTTACGACACAAGTGGAGCCTTCAGCGACCCCGACGTAGATACTGACTTGGGCAAAGGTCTGCCACGCCTGCGTGAAAAGTGGATTCTAAAGCGAGATGATGTAGAGCAGCTACATGAGATAAGCTCGGAATATGGTCGGGCAAGGCTTGCCGACAAGAGCCTCGACACATTACGTTTTGAGCATATAACCCTCCCCTATCGAGCTAAAAGCGGGCAAAAGATTACCCAAATGGCCTATGCCCGAAGGGGCGTTATAACTCCAGAGATGGAGTATGTAGCCATACGCGAGAATATGAATTGCCGAGAGCTTGGTATCGAAAGTCACATCACGCCCGAATTTGTGCGTCAGGAGATTGCCGAAGGCCGTGCCGTATTGCCAGCCAACATCAATCACCCTGAGGCCGAGCCGATGATTATCGGTCGCCGTTTTCTGGTTAAGATAAATACCAACATCGGAAACTCAGCCACCACATCATCCATCGACGAAGAGGTCGAGAAGGCCGTATGGAGTTGTAAATGGGGTGGCGATACGCTGATGGATCTATCGACGGGAGCAAATATTCACGAAACACGCGAGTGGATTATCCGCAACTGCCCCGTACCCGTTGGCACCGTCCCAATCTATCAGGCATTGGAGAAGGTCGATGGGCGTGTTGAAGATTTGACATGGGAGCTATACCGCGACACACTCATCGAGCAGTGCGAACAGGGTGTGGATTACTTCACCATACACGCAGGCATACGCCTAAAGAACGTGCATCTGGCCGACAAACGACTATGTGGCATCGTAAGTCGCGGAGGAAGCATTATGAGCAAGTGGTGCCTTGTACACAATCGTGAGAGTTTTCTATATGAGCATTTTGATGATATTTGCGATATTCTCGCACAATACGATGTTGCTATCTCATTGGGTGACGGACTGCGTCCCGGCTGCATAGCCGATGCCAACGACGAGGCCCAATTTGCCGAGCTGGATACGTTAGGCGAGTTGGTCGAGCGTGCTTGGGCCAAAGATGTGCAGGCCTTTATCGAAGGTCCGGGACACGTGCCAATGCACAAGATACGCGAAAATATGGAGCGCCAACGAGAAAAGTGTCACGATGCTCCATTCTATACGCTAGGCCCTATCGTTACCGACATCGCCCCTGCCTACGACCACATAACATCGGCCATAGGAGCTGCACAGATAGGTTGGTTGGGTACAGCCATGCTTTGTCACGTTACGCCCAAGGAACATCTGGCTCTGCCCGACAAGGAGGATGTACGCACGGGCGTTGTGACCTACAAGATTGCAGCCCACGCCGCCGACTTAGCCAAAGGCCATCCCGCAGCACATATACGCGACAATGCATTGAGCAAGGCTCGTTTTGAGTTCCGTTGGAAAGACCAGTTTGACCTCTCGCTCGACCCTGAGCGGGCACAGCAATATTTCCACGCTGGCCGCCACACCGATGGTGAGTACTGCACGATGTGCGGTCCAAACTTCTGCGCTATGCGCCTTAGCAGAGATATAAGAACTGAATTTAAGCAAGAATAGTTATGTTCAGCGAAGAGTTAGATAAAATATCGTGGGAGCAGACAACCGAGCAAATCTACTCCAAAACCGATGCCGACGTACGTCGTGCATTGGCAAAACGACACTGCACGGTAGATGATTTCATGGCACTCATCTCCCCCGCTGCCACACCCTATTTGGAGGTTATGGCACGCCTGAGCCGCCACTACACCGAGGAGCGATTTGGCAAGACAATATCGTTGTTTATACCGCTATACCTCACAAACTCGTGTACCAATTCGTGCGTATATTGTGGTTTTCATATTCAAAACCCGATGGCTCGCACCATTCTCACGCCCAGCGAGATAGAACAGGAGTATCGTGCAATAAAGCAGTTAGGGCCATTTGAGAATCTGTTATTGGTTACGGGCGAGAATCCAGCCGTTGCGGGTGTTGATTACATTGCTCGGGCATTGGATTTGGCCAAGCCCCATTTCAGTAATCTGAAGATTGAGGTTATGCCATTAAAGACTGAGGAGTATGCCAAGCTTATCTCGCATGGTCTGAATGGTGTGATATGTTTTCAGGAGACCTACAACCGCGCACGCTACAACATCTACCACCCTCGCGGCATGAAATCAAAATTCGAGTGGCGACTAAACGGTTTCGACCGTATGGGTGAGGCGGGAGTTCACTCCATCGGAATGGGAGTATTAATTGGGTTGGAGGATTGGCGTACCGACGTTACGATGATGGCGCACCACCTGCGCTATCTGCAAAAGAGGTACTGGAAAACAAAGTACAGCGTAAATTTTCCTCGCATGCGCCCTGCCGAGAATGAGGGTTTCCAGCCCAACGTTGTGATGAGCGACAAGGAGCTGGCGCAACTCACCTTTGCCATGCGTATCTTCGACCACGATGTCGATATATCATACTCGACTCGTGAGCCAGCACACCTGCGTGACAATATGGCGACGCTGGGTGTCACTACAATGTCGGCAGCAAGTCGTACCGAGCCGGGTGGATACTACACCTACCCTGAGGCTCTGGAGCAGTTTGACGTGAGCGATAACCGCTCAGCTCGCGAGGTTGAACAGGCATTGCGAAGCGTGGGACGTGAGGCCGTTTGGAAGGATTGGGATTCATCGTTTAATCTAATTGGATAATATGGAACGTTACCAAAGGCAACTGATTTTGCCCGAAATAGGCAGACGTGGGCAACAACTACTCGCCGAGGCCAGTGTTTTGGTAATAGGATGTGGAGGCTTGGGCTCTCCCGTTGCGTTGTATCTCGCAGCGGTGGGGGTTGGCACGTTAGGCGTAGCAGATGATGATATAGTCAGCGAATCGAACCTAAACCGACAGATACTCTACACCGAGCAGGATTTAGGCCTCGCAAAGATAGAGTGCGCCACACAGCGACTGAAGGCTCTAAATCGTAACATCAGCATAATTCCCCACTCGCAATGTATCACGCAGGAGAATGTGGAGAAGATTATTGAAGGTTACGATATCATCATTGATGCCTGCGACAATGTATCCACCCGATACGTTGTTTCAGATGCTGCGGCCTCACAACACAAGCCATATATTTACGGCGCTATTGACGGCATGGAGGGGCAGGTGTCGGTATTCAACTACGGCACGTCACCACGTCGTTACCGCGACCTATGGCCCAACGAAGAGCAAGCCGAGAAACACATTGCATCTAAAGCAGCATTGGGTGTTACGGCTGGCATTGTAGGATGCGTAGAGGCAAACGAGGCTATAAAAATAATCTGCCATTACGGCGATGTGCTTGCAGGCAAGCTGTGGACAATAGATTTACGCACGATGCAGAGTTTAATTGTTGAATTATGAGATTGATTCTAATTACACGTCCCGATTTTTTCGAGGGTGAGTTTCGATGGCTTGAGGCTCTGCTTGAGGCTGGTGTAGATACTTTACATCTACGCAAACCCTCGGCAACGCAGCAGCAGATGGAGGCACTAATGAAAGATATTGCACCGAAATATTATCCTTGCATCGTTCTGCACGACCACCACTCTCTTGCCAAACGCTATCCCGTTGGCATACACCTTAATGCCCGTAATCCGATTGCCCCTGCGCATTATAATGGTAATATAAGCCGTTCGTGTCATACGCTTGAAGAGGTTGTTCACTATAAGGACAACTGTTCATATCTATTTCTCAGCCCCATCTTCGACAGTATTTCAAAACAGGGTTACTCCTCATCATTCAGCAGCGCTGAAATCGAGAAGGCCAAAGCAGAGGGCATAATAGACGAGAAGGTAGTTGCGCTGGGTGGCGTCTGCGAGGAGAATGTTGACAAAATAAAGTCATGGGGCTTTGGCGGAGTGGCACTATTAGGCGACGTGTGGGGTTGCCAGACCATAGAGCAGGCCACAGCAAAGATTAAACGAATAAAAGACATTATGACAATGAAAAAAACTACACCAGCAAAGGTATTATCTATCGCCGGTTCCGACCCATCGGGAGGTGCAGGCATTCAGGCCGACATAAAGGCAATAACGGCATTGGGAGGTTATGCCGCAACGGCCATAACAGCCCTTACGGTGCAGAACACACAAGGTGTGGAGAGTGTGTTTGCCATACCGCCACAAACCGTAGCCGACCAGATACGTTGCGTGATGAAGGATATTGAGCCGCAAGCCATAAAGATAGGCATGGTGAATGACAAACGCATTGTCAGCGTAATATCCTATGCCCTGCGCACCTACGCGCCAAAACATATTGTGTATGACCCTATTATGGTATCAACAAGCGGACATCGGCTTATCGAGGAGAACACCATTGAGTTGATTGAGCAGGAGCTTATTCCCCTCGCTACCCTGCTTACGCCCAACAAACACGAGGCCGAGGTGTTGTGGCGTAAAACAATTGGCTCGATAGAGGAGATGCAACAGGCTGCCAAAGAGTTGCACGAGAGATACCACACAGCAATATTGATAAAGGGAGGACATCTGGATGGTGATAAGATGTGTGATATACTATGTGACCACGAAGGTGTGCTTCACACATTTACAGAGAAGAAGGTTAATACCCTCAATCTACATGGCACGGGCTGCACACTCTCATCGGCAATAGCAACCCTGCTTGCACAGGGCCAGCCCATGCATAAAGCCATAGCTCATGCAAAAAAATATGTAACCTCAGCCATAGCTGCAGCCTCGCACATGAACATCGGCCACGGGAACGGCCCACTATGGCACATGGCCGAGTACAACCACATAACAGAAAACTTAAGAGAGTAGCTCCGCGGAACTACTCTCTTAAATTTTACTTTACCTGCTCAGGAATTTCACATCTGACATATACGCTTACATCGTCGGGATTATCCTTTGCAATCCAAGTCATTGACTTGGCAGTCAACTCCTTGACGATATAGCGGTGTGCCCAATCGCCCCGACCATAATCGTACTCACCTCGGATGATTGCACCATGCTCCTCATCGGTAGAGATATAATAACGTCCCGTAAGGGTACGTGCCGGAGCGCTATCAATGTTTTGATACATTGTGAACGTACGGTCAGCGCGCTCAAAATCAATATATACATAACTTCCTTCAGCCAACGCCGTATCGTTCCAACTCTCAAGGCACCACTCGCCTGCAATGTTATTGGGCGTAACATCCAATATTGGCTCCACGTACTCCTCGTTTTTATCGCATGAAATCAAAACCACAGCCAGCATAGCCATGAAAATCATGTTCAACAATCTCTTCATATCTGTTATTTTTACTCTTTTTCGCTACTCTTTT
>CAYLRH010000018.1:0-10404 GCA_964385905.1 uncultured Alistipes sp. | reverse complement strand
TGAGCTTTGAACGAACGAAAGCGGGACCCTTACCGGGCTTGCAGTGCTGGAAATCCACAACAAGGAAAGTCTTGTTGTCCATCTCGATGCACATACCAATCTTGATATCAGATGCTGTGATAGTCATAATATTATAAGTTTTTATTAGAATTTTCGTTTTTGACGGCGCAAAGGTAATAAAAAATATGCAAACCGCACTAAATCTGTTGATTTATTTTCCTTCGCGGCCACTAAACTCATAATGAGTCTGTTCTACGCCCACATGAGCGATAATTCGCTCGACAACCGTATCAACCGCCTGCTCGATAGTCGAGGGGTGAGAGTAGAACGATGGCGATGCGGGCAGAACGACAGCTCCGGCCTCGGTAAGAGTGGTCATATTGCGCAGATGAATTAGCGAATATGGTGTTTCGCGCACCACAACCACAAGCCTGCGACGCTCCTTGAGCATAACATCGGCAGCGCGCTCGATAAGAGTCTGCGACACCCCCGATGCAATACGCCCCACCGTACCCATCGATGCGGGAACGATAACCATTGCATCCCATGCAGCCGAGCCGCTGGCTACCGACGAGAACAACTCGCCATTGTCGTATAGCTCGACTCGTTCGTCACAAGGCAACTGCTCATGCTCATGCTCAACGACCTGCTTTGCCGTATCGCTAAGTATCAGAGCGATACGCTCCACCTGCCCGCTGGCGAGCAGCAGTTCCAACGTGCGACGCGCATATATCGCTCCGCTGGCTCCTGTTATGACTACGACAATCCTCATCTTACAACTCAATAATTTTACACTTTAGCCCCAACTCCTTGGTGCGCTCCAGCACCCGCGGCAGGGCATAACTCATGTTGCGAAACGACTTATCACTATCGTGGAAGGCTATGATAGCCCCCGGGGCGATATGTTTGAGTACCCCTTTGGCACACTCCGTAGGAGATACTGCGGGCGAATAATCACGCGAAAGGACATTCCACATTATAATCTTGTAACGCTGCCCCACTGCACGCATCTGCGACGGTGTCACGCGAGCATACGGCGGACGGAACAACTCGGTATGGAGCAGGCCAGCAGCCAAATCGACATCTTCGATATATCGTTCAAGCGACATACCCCAACCCTTCTGGTGTGAGTATGTGTGGTTTCCTATCTTGTGGCCCTCGTCCAGTATGCGCTGGTAGAGGTCGGGGTATAATTCGGCATTCTTGCCCAAAACGAAGAATGTGGCCTTGGCATCGTAGCGACGCAACGTAGCCAATATCCACTCCGTAACGCCTGGTGTGGGGCCATCGTCAAAGGTGAGAAAAACGCCATTGCGGTCATCTATCTCCCATATAAAGTCGGGATACAGACGTTTGATAAATCCCCAAGGTTTTATTTTCATAATTTTCTTGTGCGTTTTTTGTTCAGCAAAAAGCTGTTGAGTACAAAAGTAATGTTTTTTATCTAATTTAAGGTATATATTTTGTACAAACTGAAATTTTAGTTATATTTGCCAAGAATAGGCCGTGCATAATTGCGGCCACAATCCTGCACGCTGGTGCAGAAAAGAAATTTGGTATGAAGAAAATTACTCTAAATCTTTTTATTGCCATTGCCGTATGTGCAACCATGGTAGGCTGTAAGGCTTTCACGCAGCTCTCGTCGAGCGACAACTCAACAGGCACACCCTATGAGATGATATTGGTATGCGGACAGGCCGAGTGGCAGAGCGAGCTGGGCGACACGTTACGTTCGGTGCTGAAGCAGCCCGTATTTGAGCTTATGCAGTACGAACCAATATACGACGTTATGCGTATCTTGCCCAACAACTTCAAAAGTCTTACCAAGCAGCACCGTAACATCGTATCTATCGTCGTTGACGAGTCTATCTCGCAACCCGAAATCAAGGTCGAGTACAACGTGACGGCCAAGCCTCAGATTTTTGTCACTATCAAGGGCCACGACAACGCATCGACAGCTAAGTATATATCTGACAACCGCGAGAATCTGCTCTACGTTCTTGAGAAGGCGGAGCGTGACCGCACCATCAACTATTCACGACAATACTACTCGGAGCCTATGCACGAACTGTTGAAGCAGACCTTCGGAGTGGATATGTATATCCCCGACAACTATAAGTTGCGCACCAATAGCGACGACATGGTTTGGATTTCGCAGGAGTATCCTATGGCAAGCAAGGGTTTCTTCATTTACAAATATCCTTACGAGGGCACGCAGTCGCTGACGGCCTCGGCTCTTATCAAGGCCCGCAACCGCTTCGCACAGCGCATACCCGGCCCTGCTGATGGCTCATACATGATTACCGTCGACAAGATTGCCAACGAGAATGATGAGTATATCCCGTATCAGCCCGAATATCGTGCAATACGCATCGGCGAGCGCCCCTGGATTGAGATGGTAGGTTTGTGGGACGTGGAGAATTACTTTATGGGAGGCCCATTCGTAAGCTACACAACGGTGAATCAGGCCACCAATGAGGTGATAACGATAGATTGCTACGTCTACTCTCCCAAAAAGGAGAAGCGTAATATGCTACGCGATTTGCAACACTTGGTATATCTGATTGACTTCCCGGCAACCAATGCCGCGGAGTCGCTTCCGACAAAATAATTAGGCATAGAACAATAGAGGGGTGCAGACTTTGTCAGGCACCCCTCTTTCATTTAGGGCCGAGCGATACCAGTACTCTCCTCCATACGGCATATATTATCCTCCGCAGCGTCATCTTGCTCACATCGGGCATACTTTGTGTCAAAAAAAATTGGAGATTCAAAAATTTGTGCCTACCTTTGTTAGCACAACATTGAATATATTATTAATTCGGGATTCTAATCTCACGGGCCGGCTTCGAGAGGCGCTTTTTTTAGGTGTTTTCAGTATAGGGCTGGTTGCGAAGGATTGGGATTCTGGCTTTTTTTACTGTTATAGACATGGCAAATGAGATTATTTATCTGACGGCAGAAGGTTTACAGAAGCTCAAGGATGAGCTTGATCACATGCGTTCGGTGGAGCGTCCTGCGATCTCGGCAGCTATCGCCGAGGCACGCGACAAGGGCGATTTGTCGGAGAATGCCGAGTATGATGCTGCGCGTGAGGCGCAGGGTTTGTTGGAGATGCGTATCGCAAAGTTGGAGCAGACACTCACCAACGCACGCGTCATCGACGAGACAAAGATTGACAAGAGCAAGGTGCAGATTTTGAGCAAGGTGACTCTGCTGAACCACAACAACAATAAGCAGGTGACATACACCATCGTTTCGGAGAACGAAGCTAACCTCCGCGAGGGTAAGCTCGCTATCGGCACCCCCATCGCCAAGGCTCTCCTGGGCAAGAAGAAGGGCGAGGTTGTCGAGGTTACTGTTCCTGCTGGTGTCTTGAAGTTCGAGATTTTGGATATTAACATCTAATCCGTACAGGAATCAGCAAATAAAATAAGGGAGCTAACTTTCGTTAGCTCCCTTATTTTATTTATTACGGCCAATGTTGGCATACCTCTCTTCAATCTTACCCCAACACATCACCTCCCATAGAGCCTTCACTCCCGCAGCTCTGGCATTACGATGGTCGATGTAGTAGGCGTGTTCCCACACATCTATCGCAAGCAGAGGATACATCCCCTCCGTCAGCGGATTGCCGGCATTTGTCTTACTCACAATGGCCAACTTCCCATGTCCGTCGGCCACAAGCCATACCCATCCCGACCCAAAGAGTGCCACAGCATCTCGCTCCATCTGCTCCTTAAGCTGTCCCACACCCCCAAAAGCCTTCTCTATTGCCGCAGCAAGTTCCCCTGTCGGATTATGCTTTGGCTTTGGCGCAAACTGCTCGAAATAAAAGGCGTGGTTCCACACCTGTGCCGCATTGTTGAAAATTGGCCCCTCCGACTGAAGAATAATCTCCTCTAACGACTTTGCCTGAGCAAATGGAGTGTCGGCTATCAGTGTGTTGAGTTTATCGACATAAGCAGCCATGTGCTTGTCGTGGTGATAGTGCAGAGTCTCTGCCGAGATGTGTGGCTCCAATGCCTGCTCCGCATAGGGCAGAGGTGTGAGCTGAATTTTTTTTGTAATTGTTTCGGTTGCCATAATTTATTTTTTATGAATGAAATCCCCCTCGCAGGAGTTGTCACAAGGTTATTATCAAATGTAATGCCCTTTTTAATCAATGTATAGCGAGGTGCGATTTTTGGAAATTAAAAGAATATTATTAACTTTGCAAAGACTATTTAATTACGTATGCCGAAACTCTATATCATAGCTGGCTGCAACGGCGCAGGAAAAACCACAGCCTCATATGCTGTGTTGCCCGAGATGCTGGAGTGTCACGAGTTTGTGAATGCCGACGAAATCGCCAAGGGACTTTCGCCGTTTAATCCTTCGCAGGTCTCGATTGAGGCTGGCCGTTTGATGCGTAAACGTATGGATGCACTTATGGCCGATGGCGCGGATTTTGCTTTTGAGACTACGTTGGCGACTCGTTACTATACGCGATTTATCCGTATGGCACAGGAAAAGGGATATTTTGTTTCGTTGTTATATTTCTGGCTGCCCACACCCGATCAGGCCGTTGAGCGCGTAGCTCGCCGTGTTGCCGAGGGAGGGCACAACGTACCGCCCGAAGTGGTACGCCGCCGATACTATCGAGGCATACGTTACCTCACGTCGCTGTACACCAAGGAGTGCGATTATTGGGTTATTTACGACAATAGCTCTGTCGATGGCGTGAAAAAGATTGCTTACGGCACCCATGACGAAATACGCGAGGTCGTGGATACGTTATCATATCGTCAAATATGCAAACTGTAAGGAGTATGAGTGAATTCGAACTTGAGCAGATGCAGGAGAAAATAGATGCCGGAATCTTGTTGGCGCAGCAGCGCCTTAAAGAGAAGTGCAAAAAGGAGGATGGGGAATTGGTTGTAATGCGTGACGGTGAAGTTACGCACATCACCGCTGAGGACCTTGAATAACACCTGCGTGTTCGCCTACGCAAAACCAACAAAGAGAAAAAACGTAAATTAGTTAAAAAACAAATAGCTGTCCAGTAGGACAGCTATTTTATTTATCATCTTACAGATTCTCCAGCGTGTAGCGAATCATCTTTTCGCGTATGTTGATTGCGTAGGAGGGGTACATCGAGTGATTCTGGTCGGGGTAAATCATCATGTCGTACTGCTTGCCTGCGCGATTCAAGGCGTGACACATCTCCATCGTATTCTGCACATGAACGTTATCATCGGCTGTGCCGTGCATGATAAGCAACTGGGTGCGGTCGCTCAAGCGGTCGGCAAAGTTGATGGGCGAGTTGTTGTCATAACCAGCGGGGTTATCCTGCGGCAGGTCGTTGTAAATCTCGGTGTAGATAGTGTCGTAGTAACGCCATGATGTTACGGGAGCAACGGCAATGGCCATCTTGAATAGGCCGTCACCCTTCAATGCGCAACCCAGAGCCATAAATCCGCCGTACGACCAGCCATAGATACCGATGCGCTCGGCGTCAACGTATGACTGTGAAGCCATATAGCGTGCGAATGAAATCTGGTCCTCAACCTCCAATGCGCCGAGGTTGCCGTAGGTCTGTTTCTTGAACTTCTCGCCCATATATCCTGTTCCGCGGCCGTCGCAGCATACCACGATGTAGCCATTTGCCACCATCACACTCTCCCAGCCCATAGAGAAGCTATCGGCAACCGATTGTGAGCCGGGGCCAGAGTACTGCGTCAAAAGTACGGGGTACTTCTTCGCAGGGTCAAAATCTACGGGCTTAATGATATATGCGTTGAGGTTGTCGCCACGCTCGGTGGTGAAGGTGAAGAACTCCTTTACTGGCAGAGTCTTGATGCGCTCGTTAAGTTCTGTATTCTCTACGAGTGTGCGAATCAACTTACCATCGCCACTGCGGAGCTCCACCTCGCGGGCAGCGTTGGCTGCGGTGTAGTTTGAAATGTAGTATTTCATACCCTTGCTCGGAGAGATAGAGTATGTACCCTCCTTTTCGGAGAGGCGCTGCTTCTTCTTACCCTTATAATCTATTGAGTAGAGGTTACGACGCAGGGGTGAGCCCTCGGTTGACATATAGTATATGCGGTCGGGAGTAGTCTCAACCACGCTTGTCACCTGCCACTCGCCCGATGTAAGAGCGCGAACGAGGCCCTTCTCGACAGAGTGGAGATATATGTGATTCCAGCCCGTTGCAGTCTCGTTCTGCACGATAAAGCGGTCACCGTCAATAAAACGTACGGTACTCAAAGCCGGGCGCTCGACATATGTCGGAGAGGTTTCGTCATAGATAACCTTCTGCGTGCCATTGTTGCGGCAGAGAACAACCTCAAAGTGATTCTGCTTGCGGTTTATGCGGAAGAAATACAACTCGCCTGCGGGAGTCCACTCGATGAAGGGGACATACTGGTCTGTTTCCGCGCCTACATCCACTTTGCTCTTCTGTCCCGATGCGATATCGTAGAGCCACAACTCAACGGTAGAGTTACGGTCGCCAGCCTTGGGATACTTGAACGTGTAGGGTTTATTGTAGAGCTTGCCATCGAAACGCATCATTTCGAATGTTGGCACCTCGCTCTCGTCGAAACGCAGGTAGGCAATCTTCTTCGAGTCGGGCGAGAAAGCGTAGGCCTTGGTAAATCCGTACTCCTCCTCATATACCCAGTCGGCTGTGCCATTGATAATCATATTCCACTCGCCATCGGTTGTGATAGCCTTCGCCTCGCCATCGAGCGCCGCAACGTAGAGGTTATTATCCTTGGCGTAGGCAACCATCTTCGAATCGGGCGAGAGCGAGAGGTCACGGATATCCTTCAGCGTGCTAACCTCTGCGCCATCGTTGAGCTTTACGATTTGGTAGTCGGCATAGAATGAGTGGCGATATACCGAACGGAAGTTATTTCCCAGTATAATCATATCCTCGGCAGGCGATAGCTCGTAGCTGGCAAAACGGCCCTTGTAGAGCGTGTCGCATACAGCCTCATCGGCATAGCTGTGACGAATAACGGCACCTGCGCGGCTTACGGTATAGTGCTCGCCATCCTGCATTGAGCGCAGACCGCTCACGCCACGGTTGAGGCGTGTTATTTCGCTCAGTTCACGAAATGTCTTCTGAGAAAAAGCATCGGCACTCGTGAGTATGAGCGCCGTTGCAAGTATAAGTTTGGTAAATGTTTTAATCATTGTATTTTATTTTTTAATGGCTATGACTCAGCACCCTCGGAGCCGCTTGCGGCGACCAAAGTCCCATGCCTGAGGCGGGGATTTAGGGAGTGGGTCAAACTTGTAAATGCGGCCAGCGGCCGCAAGGTTGGCCGTGATAAGCCGTATAACATAAGGATTACGTTAATCGGGTATATATCAGTTCTTATATATCATCAACGTTAAATTCATATCCGATACGCTTACCTGTGATGAACTTCGAGTTATCCATCTTCGAGTTGAATTGATCCAGCGTCACACGCTTGTTATCCTCATACGAGGGCACCAACAGGTCGAAGTTAATGGCGTAATGAATAGCCGTCTCCATAATTGCCACCAACGCTTCACGGGTGATTTTCTCCTGTCCAAAATTCATCGGGCGCACAAGCGTCTGGCGCTTACCCTCCACGAAGTAACACTTCTCACGGTTGATGAAGATACGACCAATCAAGTAACCCTCATCGGCATTACGATTGAACTTAACCGAATCGGATAGGAAGTTATATATGTCGATCACTCCGCAATAGGAGTTATCACGCTCCTGCTGAACATAGCCATTTTGCCAAATGATGTGGTTTGAGTCGAACTCAAAAATATCGGTGTGCATACGGAAGATGAGCAGGTCGCTGGCAATCTGCAATTGCGCCTCAAACTTGCCTCTGTCGCGGTACTCGATACGTACACGCTTATCGAGCTTGCCATCCAAGTCGTCATCCAACTCCGATGCAATCTCGAACAGTACATCCTTCAACTCGTTGAAGGTGGCAAACGTGTTATCGAAGATATGCTGCTTGAGCGTCGATTTGTTGATAATGGTTGCGAGAATTTTCTCGCGTAAAGGTGATTTATCCATATTGTGTAGTATTTATTTCAGTTTAAGCGTCTGCCCCGCGTGCAGATTATCCGTTATACGCATACGATTCATCTTAGCCAACTTTTTCAGGCGTATGCCATACTCCTGCGCAATAGATGTGAGAGTCTCACCCTCCAACACCGTATGGCTGTTACCCTCGCCGAGCCACTTCGCCTGCTTTTGCTCGATATATATCAACTCGCCCTCGATGGGGTCAGCCACGCTCTTGGGGTTAACCTCGTTGTACTTGCGTAATGTTCGCGACGTGAGGTCGAAGGTCGAGGCTATACGGCCGAACGTATCGCCATCGCGTGCAATGACAAAATGTGTACGGTTATTAACAAACACACTATAACCATTATAGGTACGCTCTGGCACGCGGTAGTTGTTGGGGTCAACACGAGCCTCCGTTGTGGTGGGAATATCGACACTGCTGTTCGACTCAAACTCCTCCTTCACACTCTTCTCTGCACGCAGATGCGCAGCATAGAGTGCCGAGCCGTTATCCTCGTCAAAGAGGTAGAGCTTATTGTCCTCGATAATCTTTGTCAGGCGTTGCGCATAGTCGGGAGCCGTTGCGTAGCCTGCGGCCTTGAGGCCTCGTGCCCAACTATGATAGTCCGACGATGAGTATGCAAACAGAGAGTCGTAGCGAGGCGACTGATCCAAAAAATCGGCATGGTCCTGATACGACTCCTCCACGGTATCGTATTTGCGGAAACACTCGTCGGGAGCATCGTCGGTATGATAGACGCGCTCGCCCTTCCAGTTCTTCTTACACTTTATACCAAAATGGTTGTTCGACCTACGTGCGAGGTTGCTGTTACCGCTATCGGATTCAAGAATACCCTGCGCCAAAGTGATACTGGCGGGTATGCCATAACGCTCCATGTGGTCGATGGCAATATGTTTGTACTTCTCGATATACTCCTCCTTGGTTTGGCGCGATTGAGCCGATGCCCCGACAGTCAAAAGCGTCAGCGCCATAATAAAGAGTGAGATTGCTCGTTTAGAAAGAAAAATCATTATCTTTGTGATTAACTATAAACGCAAAGATAAATTATTTTGCATTAATAACCAATAGCAGAAGGTGCATAACTCTCAATAAATTCACATCATGAGGCCTATACACATCATTACTCCTGTCAAGAACTCGATTGAGTCGACCCTCGAAACAATCAAGGCTATACTCGCCAGCGAGATTACACTCCCCTACATCTATACTATTTACAACGACTTCTCGACAGACGAGAATACCGCCCTGCTGGAGCAATACTCTGCGGAGCTGGGATTCGAGTTGGTAAACCTGAAGGATATTACCGACCACCCCTCGCCGAACTATCTCCTCGTTCTGCAACGCTGCCAGAAGCGTGCCCTTGAGGCCGGTGCCGACCTGCTTATCGTGGAGTCGGATGTTGTGGTGCGCCCCGATACATTGCAGGGATTGGCCGATGGTGCCGCCAAACACGACGATTGCGGCATTGCCGCCTCTGTTACGGTGAATGATAAGGGTGAAATAAACTATCCGTATGAGTATGCAAGAGGCCACGAAGGTGAGGATTACGTTGTCAAGAAGCATTGTAGCTTCTGCTGCTCGCTTTTGACAAACAAATTGCTTTCGGCATACGATTTCAACGAACTAAACCCCGAAAAACATTGGTTTGATGTAACTATCTCGCAACGAGCCAGAGCCTTAGGCTTTAACAACTACCTCTTTGCATCGTTGCCCGTCATACACCGTCCCCATGCCAGCCGCCCATGGAAACAACTGAAATACTCGAATCCCCTGAAATACTACTGGATAAAATTCACAAAAGGATTTGATAAGATATAACAAAAAACCCTTGCGATTTGCAAGGGTTTTTTGTTATCAGCTCCTGCGAGCTTGTATTAGATTGAGTCGGTAACGTTCCAGGCGAAGGCACGAATACCCTGCTTGTGGTTATCGTCATCGAGTTTCTTCAGGCGCTTAAGGAACTCGGCAGCCTTATCGTCCTCCATAACTGAGATAAGAGCTGAGTTCATGCTCGGCCAAGCATGGCTTCCGAGGTGAGGCTCACCGTCAACAGAGCCTCGGCCCATAAGCTCCTCCCAACCAGTGAAGCCGCGCAAGTCCATATCGTTCATAAGATCCATAACCGAGTCATACATAGACTGGTTACATGCCATAAATACTGCTTTCATAGTAATCTGTTTTACTGATTCTGCGCCTTCAGCGCCTTTTTGTTTCTACGGTTCTCACCATGGATGGCGAACGAAGCGAAGAGCGTGGGGATAAGGATCAACGTAATCAAAGTAGAGAACGACAGACCCCATGCCACTGACATACCCAACGAGTTCCACATCTCGGC
>CAYLRH010000017.1:0-10783 GCA_964385905.1 uncultured Alistipes sp. | reverse complement strand
GTTACACTTCACTCCAAAAGGCATTCCCTGCTGAGGCTGAGGAGTTGTTCCAGGCAGCTGAGGAGAACGCTAAGTGGCGTTACAACTCTTACCAGCGCATGGCTAAGTTGGAGTACTAATATATATTAGTATATTTTTCAAGAGGATGTTCTTTCGGGGACATCCTCTTTTTATTTGTTTATATTGGCTGCCGAAGTGTAGTAAAAAGTGTGCTGTTCGTTGATTTTTATTTGAAGATGAGAATATATTTTGTATATTTGAGATGATAATAAGTCTAATCAGGGATTGCCGTGGCGCATCCCATAAATTTAACAGAAGATGAAGAAATTATTGTTATCAGTTGTTGCTCTCGTATGTGCCGTTACAGCATCGGCGCAGGAGCCGGGTGGATGGAATATAGGTCCTCGTTTGGGTATTTATACAAACACAGGCGATACGGTATTGGGTGTCGGTGCCGTAGGCCGCTATCGTTTCGATAATAATTGGCGTTTTGAGCCCTCGGTAACAGCGCTGTTGCATAAGGGTTGTTCGCTCGACATCAGTTGTGATGCACATTATCTATTCGATTTGGGCGTTGTACGTCTTTATCCCGCAGCGGGCCTTACCGTAAACGATATAGGTAAGTGGGCTGCTGGATTGAATGTCGGTGGAGGTGTCGATTTCAACGTGGCCGGTGTCGTGGAGCTTACCGCAGCGCTGAAGTGGCAGGCGATGTTCGATGATGTGCGCTCGAATCCCGTGGTGCTGATGGTGGGTGCGAACTTTAATTTCTAACCCATAGCAATAGATATAGAGGGTGTCTAACAAGTTGTGTTAGCACCCTCTTTTTTGTAAATATTTTTGTATATTTACATCCAAAACCAAACTAAAATGAAAATCAATCATCTATCATTTGTTTTTGTAGCGTTGGCTGCGTTGTGTTTTGGTAGTTGCCAAAAACATTTCATATCGGATAAGGAGGTCCGCAATTCGGTACACGAGGCCTTTGAGGCACGCCGTGCGCACTTTACGCAGGGCGATATATTCACTGTTTTCGATGGTGAGATGACCCTTGAGGAGCGCGAGGCTATGGAGTTTTTGTATGCCGCTATGTCGTCAGCAGATATGGGTGATTACGATGGCGAATATTTCCTCGATAATGTGCGTATGTCGTTGCGAGCTAAAGAGGAGATGGCGTGGGGTAAGGATATTCCCGATGATTTGTTCCGCCATTTTGTTTTGCCCATTCGTGTGAACAACGAGCGTATGGACGAGTTCCGTATGATATATTACGACTCGCTTCGTCAGCGTGTTGAGGGTATGTCGTTGCACGATGCGGCGCTGGAGGTAAACCATTGGTGTCACGAGAGAGCCACTTACGTTCCTTCGGATAGCCGTACATCATCGCCTATGGCTACAATCCTTACGGCCGAGGGCCGTTGTGGCGAGGAGTCAACCTTTACGGTGTCTGCTCTGCGTGCGGTGGGTATTCCCGCGCGTCAGGTATATACTCCACGTTGGGCGCACACCGATAGCAACCACGCGTGGGTGGAGGTGTGGATTGATGGCAAGTGGTATTTTATGGGCGCATGCGAGCCTGAGCCAGCACTCAATGTGGCGTGGTTTAATCAGCCTGCGGCGCGTGCCATGTTGATGCATACACGTGTGTATGGCGATTATCACGGCCCTGAGGATGTTATCCAGAAGAGCGAGTGCTATACCGAGATAAATGTCATTGACAACTACGCTCCGATGCGCAAGTCGGTTGTTACGGTGGTTGATGCTGAGGGTAAGGCCGTAGAGGGCGCTACCGTGGAGTTTAAGATATTTAACTACGGAGAATATACTACCGTGGTCACTCTTCCCACCAATGCCGAGGGTAAGGTGTCGCTACATATGGGTTTGGGCGATATGTTGATATGGGCGTCGCATGAGGGGCGTTTTGGATTTGGTAAGTTGGCAGGTGAGGCCATTACGGTAAAGATGGATAAGACGGAGGGTGATGTGTTTGAGTTCGAGGAGGATATGACACCTCCCGTGCCGGGCGAAATACCTGTAAATCTTACTGAGGAGGCTATTGCTAAAAACAAGGAGCGTCTGGCCGCGGAAGATGCTATTCGTCTTGGATATAAGGCGACGTTCATGACCGCCGAGAAGTGTTCGGAGTACACGCCACGTGAGCAGGATTTGCTCGTTGGTGCTATGGGTAATTGGTGTGATGTGAAGGCATTTATTGACTCTAAGTCTGGCGCAGTGCGTGAGCGTGCCGTAGCGTTGCTGGGTACTATTTCGCGTAAGGATTTGCACGATACCTCATTGGCTGTGTTAGAGGATGCTTTGGCTTCGACAGCTGCCGCAGAACTTACACCAGAGCATGTGCGCTATGTGCTTAATCCCCGTATTGCAAGCGAGTTCCTGCAGCCGTATCGTACGCAGATTCGTACTGCGTTAACTCCTGCACTGGGCGAGAATCCTTCGGTTGCAGATATTATCGGTTGGGTAAAGGAGAATATATCGTTGTGCGATGAGTATAATCCCATCTCGTTGCAGGCTACGCCAGCTGGTGTGTTGCGTATTCGTATGGCCGATAAGGCATCGCGTGACCGTTTCTTTGTTGCGGCGTGCCGTACATTCGGTATTGCTGCACGTATGGGCGGTATGAGTGGTTACCCGCAGTATAAGAGCGGTGATAAGTGGATTGATGTGGTGCTGGATGGTGCTGTTGCCGAGCAGGAGGCTGCTAAGGGTGCTATACGTACCATCTACGATCCCAAGATTGTTCCTGCAATTCCCACTCCCAACTATTATAGCCATTGCTCAATTTGCCGTATCGAGAATGGTCAGTGCCGCACGATTCGTTTCGATGTGGATATGGAGAACGATTTGGGCGCTACGGCCGACCCAAGTCTGTTGGCGCAGAAGATAACTCTCGATGAGGGTTATTATATGCTCACCACGGGTAATCGAATGGCCAGCGGTAAGGTGTTGGCTCGCTCGGTAACATTTAGTGTCAAGGATGGTCAGGTGCAGGATGTAAAGATGGTGTTGCGTCCAGCAAACGATGATGTAGGTGTGATTGGTTCCATGGACCCCGAGAAACTGTATATGCCTGAGGGCGCAGAGCGAGAGATGTCGCTGCTCTCAACCGTAGGACGCGGTTACTTTATAGTGGCAGTGATGGGTACGAGCGATGAGCCTACAAACCATGCCTCACGTGGCTTGGCCTCGATTGCCGATGTGCTGGCGAAGTGGAATCGTCCGATGGTTGTTCTGCACGCTACAAAAGAGGACTCGGAGAAGTATAATCGTCAGATGCTGGGTGAAGTGAAAGCGCACTTCGGCATGGATGTTGACGACAAAGTGCGCTCGATGATATGCTCGGGTTGCAACTCCAATTCAAAGACGTTGCCCGTGGTGGCTATATGTGATAGCTTTGGCCGAGTGGTTTACTTCTCGCAGGGTTATAATACCTCGCTTGCCGACCAGTTAAAGAGTGTTATTCACAAGCTCTGATACAACCTCTCTGGCAGAGTGGCGGATTATGCCCTCGCGCTGGGGGTAAGCGGCAAATGATACGGCAGAGCCTCGGTAGGCCGAGTCGGTAGAATCTATGGCGGCTGTGGAGTGGAACTCCGTGGCCGCTGTTTTTTGCTCGATGGTAGCGATGTTTTTGGGGTTAATGCCTGCTCCGGGCATGATGATGATACGCCCTGCGGCACGCTTTACCAGTTCGGCGATAAGTGCCGTGCCCTCTTCTGCCGAGTTTTGTTGTCCCGATGTGAGTAGGCGCTCACAGCCGAGCGCGATAATCTGTTCCAATGCTGTGTAAGGGTAACGACAAATATCAAATGCCCGGTGGAATGTTACCGACATATTGCCCGCAGCCTCCATCATGCGCGAACAAGCCTCAAGGTCTATATCCCCCTGCTCGGTAAGCGCTCCGATGACCACGCCATGAACACCCGCCTTGCGGCAAAACTCAATGTCGTGGCACATAGTATCAATCTCCGATGGGGTATAGTGAAATCCTCCCTCGCGTGCGCGTATTAATACATTTGTGTCAAGGTTGAGATTCGCATCAATAATCTGTTGTATGGTTCCGTGGCTGGGAGTCACTCCGCCACATGTTATGGCTGAGCATAGTTCAATCCTTATGGCTCCGCCGGCTTCGGCCTCGTGTGCATCGTCGAGAGATGTCGAACAAATTTCAATTTTACGCATGATATGATGTTTTGAATGAGTAAAGTTATTAATTTTGACGGATATTTATCCTATTTATTCGAGGATAATACGGTTTTTGTATGTATTTTTGTGCGAATATAAATTAATGACAATGGAAAATAACAGCGCATATAGATTAGATGTGGCACAACTTGCCGTAACGCTTAAAAGTAATCTTGAGTCGGGACTCTCGGCTGCGCAGGCTGCTGAGCGCCTTAAAAGAGATGGATACAACGAGTTCAAGAAGGGACAGCATACTTCGTTGCTGGTAAAATTTTTAGCGCAGTTCAAGAGTTTTATGATTCTTGTACTCATCGCCGCAGCCGTAGTGTCGGGTGTTGTGGGTGTGATGAATGGCGAGGGCTTTACCGACGCAATAATCATTATGGTGATTGTTGTGCTTAATGCCATCATTGGCGTCGCGCAAGAGGCTAAAGCCGAGAAGTCGCTGGAGGCGCTGGAGAAGATGGCAGCTCCGCATTGTAAGGTCGTACGCGATGGCGTGGTGCAGGTTATCGAGTCGCGAGAGTTGGTTGTGGGCGATGTTGTCGAGATTGAAACAGGCGATAGCGTGCCAGCCGATTTGCGTCTGTCGGAGGCGGTGAACCTAAAGATTCAGGAGGCTGCGCTTACGGGCGAGTCGTTACCCGTTGAAAAAAATATAGCTCCGATAGCCGAGGAGGTGCAGATTGGTGACCGCTCGAATATGGCATTTGCATCGTGCTCGGTGACTTATGGTCGCGGTCGTGGTGTTGTGGTGGCTGTGGGCCAGGCAACTGAGGTTGGTAAGATTGCCTCGATGATTCAGTCTGTGCCCGAAACGAAGACGCCTATGCAGCAGCGTCTGGACCAACTGGGTAAGTTTCTGGCAATAGCTGCCTTGGCTATATGTGCTTTGATTTTTGTTGTGGGCGTGTTGTATGGCAATGACCTGCTTACGATGTTTATGACGGCCGTGAGTCTTGCAGCGGCAGCTATACCTGAGGGTTTGCCTGCTGTGTCTACCATTGTATTGGCTATTGGCGTACAACGTCTTGCAAAGAAGAATGCCATTATCCGCAATCTGCCATCGGTGGAGACTTTGGGAAGTACTACTGTTATATGTTCTGATAAAACGGGTACGCTTACGCAGAACCGTATGACCGTAACACATATCTATACTGATGCAACTCTCTCTGATGCGAAGACGTTGAATCCGACCGAGCAGAAGTTGGTGCAGATTGCCAATTTGGCCAATGATGCCAAGCTGAGTCGCGATGGCGACAAGGCTCAGGGAATCGGTGATCCGACCGAGACGGCATTAATTGATTTGGGATTGATTCATGGCATAGACAAGGATAGACTGGACTCAACATTTCAGCGTGCGGCTGAGATTCCGTTTGACTCGGAGCGTAAGTTGATGACTACGATTCATAAGTGCGAGCAGGGGTTGATGGTTGCCGTTAAGGGTGCTATGGATGAGTTGCTTGTCTGCTGTAATCGTATCGTCGAGAATGGCGCTGAGCGAGCTATTACGGATGAGGATCGTGAGCGCCTGAATGAAACCAATATGCAGATGGGAGGTCAAGCCCTGCGAGTGCTGGCGATGGCATATAAATATATTGATTCTTTGCCCGCGGAGGTATCTCCCCAGAGCGTAGAGCGTGAACTCGTATTCGTAGGTATGGTGGGAATGATTGACCCGCCACGCGAGGAGGTGAAGGATGCCGTTCGTGAGTGCCGTGGTGCAGGCATCAAGCCTGTTATGATTACGGGTGATCACAAGATTACGGCTACGGCTATTGCCTCACAGCTCGGAATCATGGAGCAGGGTAACAGCGTTTTGACAGGTGCAGATGTAGAGAAGATGAGCGATAGCGATTTGGAGCGTATTGCCCCCAATGCAGCGGTCTTTGCGCGTGTTGCACCCGAACATAAGGTGCGTATCGTACGTGCATTCCAGCAAAATGGCAATGTGGTTGCAATGACGGGTGATGGCGTGAATGATGCACCTGCGTTGAAGCTGGCCGACATTGGTGTTGCTATGGGTATTACCGGCACGGATGTGTCTAAGGAGGCTGCCGATGTGATTCTTACGGACGATAATTTCGCCACCATCGTTACCTCTGTGGCCGAGGGTAGAAGAATATATGATAACCTGATAAAGTCGATTCAGTTTATGCTATCGACCAACTTGGGCGAGATTCTGGTACTCTTTATCTCGGTTATTTGTAACTGGATTACACCTCTGTTGCCTATTCATATCTTGTGGATTAACCTTGTTACCGATAGCCTGCCTGCGTTGGCGTTGAGCGTTGACCCTGCCGAGAAGAATATCATGAACCGTAAGCCGATAGACCCCAAGCAGGGAATCCTTACGCGAGGCTTCTCGATTCGTATTGTGTTGCAGAGTATGCTCATTACATCGTTGGTGCTTGCGGCATACCATATCGGTCTGCGTGAGTCGATTGATGTGGCGCGAACTATGACCTTTGCGACATTGGCATTCTCGCAGATGACACTTATCTTTAGCATCCGTTCGGGTATGAATAACGGCCTTGCAACGCTATTCTCAAATAAGTATCTCATCGGAGCAATTACGGTCGTTGTGGGACTTATGTTGCTGGTGTTGCTGGTGCCTGCAATGCAAACTATATTCCGTGTGACGGCGCTGAATGCCGAGCAGTGGATGTGGAGCGTTGGTTTGTCGTTGGCTGCATTTGTTGTGAGTGAGGTGGTAAAGATTTTTGTTCGTAAGTAGTAAATTGACTACCTTTGCGCCTATGACACAGGTAAGAGCGAAAAAAGCACTCGGTCAGCACTTCTTGACCGACTTGAATATAGCCCGAAAGATATGTTACTCGCTTTCGGGTGGTATGGCCGAGAACCCCGCAAAGGTGCTTGAGGTTGGTTGCGGTATGGGTGTGCTGACGCAGTTTTTGTTGCAGCGCGACGATGTGGTAACCTATGGAGCCGAGATTGATACCGAGAGTGTGGAGTATCTGCACGAACATTACCCCGACTTTGCCCCGCGTCTTATCGAGGGCGACTTCCTGAAGATGGATTTGAAGGAGCGTTTCGGCGAGGAGGTGCGCGTCATTGGCAATTTTCCGTACAATATTTCATCGCAGATTTTCTTCAAAGTTATTGAGAATAGAGATATTGTCCCCGAGTGTGTTGGTATGATTCAGAAAGAGGTGGCAGTGCGTATTGCTGAGCCACCAGGGTCGCGCGAGTATGGTATCTTGAGCGTGTTATTGCAGGCGTGGTACGATATTGAGTATCTTTTTACTGTTGGTGAGAAGGTCTTTAATCCACCCCCAAAGGTGAAGTCGGCTGTTATTCGCCTGAAGCGTAATTCAACGGTGCAGCTGGGTTGTGATGAGGCGCTGTTTGTGAAGGTTGTGAAGGCTTCGTTTGGTCAGCGTCGTAAGATGATTCGTAATTCGTTGCGTTCTGTTTTTGGCGATTTCGGTGGTGCAGAGCATCGCTTCTTTACCCAGCGTGCCGAGCAGTTGTCGGTGGCTGATTTTGTGGAATTGACAAACTGGGTGGCAGAGAATCGAGCATAGATTCTGTTAATTATGCAAAAAAATGCATATTAAGGTGTACAACGTAACAATTTTATGCTTATATTTGCATTAAGAACAACGAAAGTATGATACAGCAGTCACATAACTATTGGTGGTGGCGTTCATTGGCGAAGTAGAACAATGGCGTAGATAGTTGTGTGTAAGTATATCAATAGATATTAAGCAAGATTTGGAAAACCATTGTTCACTGTTGAACGATGGTTTTTCTATTGCTATCAGTGATAATGGATAAGTGTAAAACAAGATAATAGTTTAGGTTATGAAGACTAAGAAGTTTATTTTGCCTGAGAGTGAGATGCCCACAGCGTGGTATAACATTGTGGCTGATATGCCCAATAAGCCAATGCCGTGCCTCGACCCGCAGACCAAGCAGCCGGTGACGTTCGAGTCGATGAGCCGTATTTTTGGTGAGGAGTTGGTGCGTCAAGAGATGTCGGAGGAGCGTTATATTGAGATACCTGAGGAGGTTCAGAATCTATATAAGATTTGGCGACCTACGCCCGTGGTGCGTGCCTATAATTTAGAGCGTATGCTCGACACGCCGGCAAAGATTTACTTCAAGAATGAGGGTACTTCACCCGCAGGCTCGCATAAGCCCAATACCGCTATCCCGCAGGCGTATTACAACGCAAAGCAGGGCATCAAGTATCTGGCTACGGAGACTGGTGGCGGCCAGTGGGGTAGTGCCATGTCGTTGGCGTGCCAATACTTCAATATCGACCTACGAGTATATATGGTTAAGGTCAGCTGCCAGCAGAAGCCTTATCGTAAGTTGTTGATGAATGCGTGGGGCGCAAACGTTATCCCCTCGCCGAGTAATACCACAAAGTTTGGTCGTGAGATTTTGGCCTCTGACCCTGAGTGCTCGGGTAATCTTGGTATGGCAATCTCGGAGGCTGTGGAGAGTGCTTTGGAGCATGGCGACACTACACGCTACTGCTTGGGTAGTGTGATGAATCACGTTCTGTTGCATCAGACCGTTATCGGTGAGGAGGCTATCAAGCAGATGGAGATGGCTGGCGATGAGCCAGATGTGGTTATCGGTTGCTTTGGCGGTGGCTCTAACTTTGCGGGTATTGGTTTCCCGTTCATTCGTAGAAATATCTGTGAGGGTAAGAAGACTCGCGTCGTGGCTGTGGAGCCTGCTTCGTGCCCAAAACTTACGCGTGGCGAGTTCCAATATGATTTCGGAGATACGGCAGGTATGACTCCGATGATGCCGATGTACACCCTCGGTCATACGTTCCAGCCCTCGAATATCCACGCGGGTGGTCTGCGTTATCATGGTGCCGGACCAATTGTCAGCCAGCTTTATAAGGACGGCCTGATGGAGGCACAGTCGGTGCAGCAGCTTGAGACCTTCTCGGCAGGTATGATGTTTGCCAATAGTGAGGGTATTATCCCCGCTCCAGAGTCGTGCCACGCTATTGCAGTAGCCGTTCGCGAGGCGTTGCAGGCAAAGGAGGAGGGTAAGGAGAAGACAATTCTGTTTAACCTCTCTGGCCACGGAATGATTGACCTCTACGCCTTCGAGCAGTACTTTGCCAATAATTTGGTTGACCACGAGTTGCCTGAGGAGGAGATTCGTAAGGCCGTGGATGCGCTTGATAAAATCATTAAGTAGGTGTTTAAAGTCTGTTGATGGGTGATACTTGTGGCTTAAATTGATTAAGCAAATGGCAACAATAATAAAGGGTGAGGAAAGAGACTTTCAGTCCAATCCAAACAAAATAGATGGGTTTAGAATATTGACTGATCGTACGAGAGAAAAATTGGGAGTTATTCCTCAATGGCTTAATTTTGATGTGCGACAACTCAATCCTCGTGAATGTAATGCGGCATATCACTTTCATCGTTATGCCGAAGAGCTCTTTGTTATACAACAAGGTGCAGCCACATTGCGTACTCCTGAAGGTTTGGAAATAGTAAGATCGGGGGATATTATATTTTTTGAAGCAGGGGAAACGGGTGCCCATCAACTTTATAATCATACAGATGACCCTTGTGTATTCCTTGATATACGCACTTACATAGGCCACGATATTTGTGAATATCCTGACTCTAACAAATTATTAATCGTACCTAATGGGGAAACCTTTGTGCGAGATGATCAGCACGACTATTTCGAGGGGGAAGAGGGGATTCGTGAGATATGGAATAAATTAACTAATGCTGAGTAAAAAAAAGAGCCTGTCTAACAAAATTAGCCAGGCTCTTTCTGTTTACTCCATCGGGAAGACTCTCACATCGGTCACGCCTTCCAATTCTCGCTTCAGTCGTTCGATGTCTGTTACCTCGTCAACCTCGCCGTAATGGTAGGGGTAGAAGATGCGCGGACGAATGGCCTTCACAGCCTCTATGGCCTGCTCTACGGTCATCGTGTAGGGCTGGTTTACGGGTAGGAATGCAACGTCAATATTCTCCAAAGCCTTCATTTCGGGTGTTAGCTCCGTATCGCCCGCAATGTAAATTCTAAGGCCCGACTCCAACTCCAAAATATAACCGCAATCTTCGCGTGCCTGAGGGTGAAAATCGGTGTGTCCCTCGGTCGTGTTGTATGCCGCCACGGCCTCTACCGTCAGACCGTCCCACGGTTGCGCCTTGATGCCCGGCTTCATAACAACCGCCTCGCCGTCAAATACTTCCGCTGATGTTGCGTCGCAGATGATAATACTCTTTGATGTTGTCACATCGTCAATAGCGGCACGGTCGAGATGGTCGTAGTGCGAGTGTGTCACCAGCACCAAATCGGCCTTGGGCAGACGCGCATATTCGGCATACTGCATTACGGGGTCGTTGTATATGTGACGCTCGCCAATTTGTATGGCGAACGAGGCGTGCTTGAAGAAGGTGAACTTAATATCGTTATCCTCCTTGTCCTGAATCGTGTCGGTAGGATATGCGGCCTTTGAGCTGCCGAAGATAGAAAATATTGACATGATAGTAAATTTTGGTTTTCAACGTTTTTTGAGTTTGCCATCCTCGTGGGTGTATGGTGATGACCATTGACA
>CAYLRH010000016.1:0-11182 GCA_964385905.1 uncultured Alistipes sp. | reverse complement strand
ACTTGGCCGACACCAACGTCAGCAACTGGATTCACCAGAGCTACGAGTTGGGCATGAAGGCTGCAACACCCGTATTGTGCGACCACTGGATTATCGGTGTAGGCCTGGACTACCAGAATATGCAGGGTGCAAAACAGATTGACCCGCGTCCCAACGTACAGATGTCGAAGTTTAAGGTTACGCCCTCAATCGTTTACACCGTGGGCAAGCACGCTATCGGTGCGCACTACATCTACTCGTCACGTCGCGAGGATGGTACCGCATCAAACTCTATCAACATGGTAACACAGCCCGTATGGGAGGTTGTGGCACCCGGTTTCTACAACACTGCCGAGATTGGTAGCGGTAGCTTCTCTGGTCTGCGTGCATACAACGCCAACGCTATGGGTGGCGGCTTGCAGTACTCATTCGCAAGCGAGAAGGTTAAGCTCCTCATCTCTGGCGAGTACACCTTTACGGTAGAGGATGTTAACAATAACTACACCATTCCCAAGACTATCGGTACAACCAAGGAGAATACATGGGACGTTAAGGGTAACCTCCAGTGGAACATCTGCGACAACCACTCACTCTTTGCCGAGGTTGACTACTACGACCGCAACATCGACGGTATCGAGTACGTTCAGGTGTGGGATAACACCTACGAGGAGTCAAAGTGGGTTGTAATCTCAAAGAACATCCGTTCAAACTTCTCTACAAAGAGAGCAACCGCAAAGCTCGACTACATGAACAAGAAGGGTAACTCATACGGCTGGTTGGCAGGCGTGGAGTTGCAGAAGGAGAAGCTCTCAGATATCTACTACCTGCCTCTGAGCGAGCAGAACATTGAGAATCTCTACCTCTCGGCACATGTGAAGAAGAACTTCATGTTTGGCCAGAACGCCATCTTGCTCGGCGTAAACGGAGGCTTGAAGAAGAACCAGTCAGGTAGCCTTACCTACACAGGCAACTACGCCGATTCTGACATCTACCAGAATATGGTTATGCGCGACTTCCGCTACCTTCAGGAGAATGCTCTCATGTGGGGTGCAGAGTTGAGCTACACACGTAGCGGTTTGTTCAACTCACGCTCATCGTTGTTCTTCAATGTGAAGTACAACCACATCGCTCCCAACGATAGCGATGGCAAGGCAAACTTCGACAATTACAGCGCACTTGTTATCAAGGCCGGCCTTACCTTCTAAGACCGACACTCTATACACCAAAGGCAGTCCCCGCAAGGAGGGCTGCTTTTTGGGCGTATATAGGTTTTTAAGCATTGACCTTACAGACAAAAGCTAAAAACAAAAATAAAATGAATCGCAAAACAAAATTTTTCTCACTTCTTCTGTCGGCAGTGATTAGCTTTGGCGCTCTTCACGCACAGCAAATCGAGAAGCCCTCGATTACGGGTAACTCGTCGTTTGCCGTCATCACCGACTCGAAGACCTATGAGATGTGCCGCGAGCAAATCTCACTCTACAAGCAGACCATCGAGAGCGAGGGACTCCCCGTCTTTGTGGTTGCTGACGACTGGCAGACACCCGAGCAGGTGCGTGCCCAGATTAAGAAACTCTACACGGAGAATGCTCTGGAGGGTTGTGTATTTATCGGCGACATTCCCGTCGTTTTGGTACAGTATGCGCAGCACCTTACCTCAGCCTTCAAGATGGACCAGCGCGAGTATCCTATCCGCGACTGCTCGGTGCCTTCGGACCGTTACTATGACGACCTTGACCTCATCTTCGACCGTATAGAGAGCGAGCCCAATCAGGGTTTGTTGCACTTCTTTACCATGAGTCCCGACTCACCTCAGTATATCGAATGCGACATCTACTCGGCACGTATCAAGCCGCAGAAGAGCAATGGCGACCCCTACAAGCAGATTTCTGCATACTTGGAGAAGGCTATTCGCGAGCATAAGGCAAACAACGAGTTCGACCAGTTCCTTTCATACACAGGTAACGGCTCACACTCAAACTCATTGGTTGCATGGCGTGGTGAGCAGCAGATTATCCACGAGCAGTTTGGCGACCGCTTTGCACACCGCAACAATGCCCGCTTCACCCGTTTTACGATGGAGCCCTACATGAAGTATGACGCCATCCGCGACCTGCGCCGTGATGACCTCGATATGATGATTTTCCACCAGCATGGCGACTACTATCGCATGTATGTGTCGGGCGACCCCTTCACCACATCGATGGACGAGCATATCGAGCACATGGGTGTACGTATGCGTGCATTGGCAAGCCGTAGCGTGGAGAACGCGAAGAAGCAGGCCGACAAGTATGGCTTGGACTCTACGTGGTATATGAACTACGACGACCCCAAGATGATTGAGAAGGATTCGCTGCTCGACCTCAAGACAGGTATCATCCTTGAGCATATCAACGACATCCGCCCCAACTGCCGCATGGTATTCTTCGATGCTTGCTTCAACGGCGACTACCGCGAGGACGACTACATCGCAGGTAAGTTCATCTTCTCGGAGGGTAACTGCGTTATCGGCTGGGCAAACAGCGTGAACGTATTGCAGGATAAGACCTCTTACGACTTAATGGGGTTGTTGGGCTATGGCGCACGCGTCGGCGTATGGGCTAAGCATATCAACATCCTTGAGTCACACATTCACGGTGACCCCACGCTCTTCTTCGAGAGCGAGGAGGGCAAGGAGCTCGATATCAACCGCAACGTTTTGCGCAAGGAGCACGACTACTGGCTCTCAATGTTGGAGAATAAGATTCCCGACGTGCAGTGCTTGGCGATGATTCGTCTGCTGGAGGAGAACTACGAGAAGGTTTCGGACGTACTGCTCAACATGTACAAGACATCGCCCTATGCCGTTGTTCGCGGTACTGCGATGCGTCTGTCGGAGTGCTTGGACGACGAGAACTACAAGCAGATTCTGATGATGGCCGCAACCGACAGCTTCGAGTTCACACGCCGTATCGCCGTAACCCGCATGGGTTATGTTGGCGACAACGACTTCATTCCTCTGCTCATCGACTCATACCTGAACGATGCAAACTCGGCTCGTGTAATGTTCCAGAACACGTTTGCTTTGGCTTGCTTCGACCGCGATTTGGTGCTCAAAGAGATTGACAAGCGCTTCGATGGCGCTACATTCCACAATGCCGAGCAGTTGAAGAAGGATTTGTTACGATATGTAGACACCAGAACCGAGGATGGTTATCCTTCGGCACGTAAGAACTACGTCAACAAGGAGGACCAGCGCTGGCGTCCCTTCTACATCACAGCACTGAAGAACCACCCCATGCACCAGTACGCAAAGGAGTTCTGTGACATCCTGGCTGACGAAACCGAAACAGAGAAGATTCGCGTGCTGATGGCCGAGGCTTTGGCATGGTTCGATATTTCGGTTAACAAAGAGATGATTGCCGACACCTGCAAGCGCCTGCTTGACAAGGGCGGTATGTCAGAGGAGCTTACGCGCGAGGTAAAGCGCGCTTACTCACGCTTAACATCTAAAAAATAGAGTGCCCTATGAGAAAGATTATATTGACACTATTGGCCTCTGCGAGTCTCTTCGCCTCGCAGGCCGCAAAGGTAACAGTAGAGCGCCCCACACAGAAGAGTGCAACATCGTTTGCTGTGGTGATTGATGCCGCAACATACGACAAGTGCCACACCGAGGTGATGGCCTACCGCGATGCGTTACAGAAGGATGGTTTGGCCGTATATATCATCTCGAACGAGTGGAACTCTCCTGAGGAGGTACGTGCCGAGCTGGCGAAGCTCTACAAGAGCAACTCAAAGCGAATGCCCTTGGAGGGTTGTGTATTCATCGGTGACGTGCCCTACGTGAGCGTGCAGAACGCCCAGCACATGACCACCGCCTTCAAGATGAACGAGGAGCGCTTCCCCATTGACGAGGCTTCGGTTACGTCGGACCGTTTCTATGACGATTTGAACCTCAAGTTCGAGTTCATCAAGCGTGATTCGCTTGACGAGCTACGTTACTACTATAAGCTCGCTGAGGATTCACCCCAGCACCTCAACCCCACATTCTACTCAGGTCGTATCCACTACCCTGAGCAGATGAGTGGCGACAAGTATGAGGCTACGGCAAAGTATCTGCGCAAGGTTGTTGCCGAGCGCGAGCGTCAGGAGAAGATTGACTATATGGTCACTTTCGCCGGTGCTGCATACAACTCAGACTGCTTGGTTACGTGGATGGACGAGCGTGTGATGTTGGGCGAGATATTCCCCCAGCTCAACCGCAACGACTACATGGCCTTGAAGCAGCTGAACTTCCGCATGCACAACTACAATATGACATACCGTCTGTTCTCGGAACTGGAGCGCGACGAGGTGGATATCATGCTCTTCAACGAGCACGGCTCACCCGACAAGCAGCACATCAGCGGAGATGGTCAGATTGAGTCGTTCGATGCACGTCTTGAGGCACTTCGCTACAACGTATATTCAGCTATCCGTCGCGAGGAGCGCAAGGGCGAGAAGGGCGATGTAGAGGGTGCGAAGGCATACTTCAAGGAGCGTTACCACCTCACCGACAAGTTCTTCGAGGAGTACAACAACCCCAAAAAGTCAACCAAGGACCCCGATGACCTTACTCTTGAGGACCTCAACGGCAAGACCTTAAATCCCCGTTTCGTGGTATTCAACGCCTGCTACAACGGCTCATTCCATCAGCCAGGCTACGTTGCCGGCAGCTATATCTTCGGCGATGGCCGCACAGTAGTGGCACAGGGTAATACCGTAAACGTATTGCAGGACCGCTGGACTTACGAGTTGTTCGGTCTTTTGACACATGGCGTGCGCGTAGGTCAGTACAACCGCATGGTGGCAACCCTCGAGGGCCACATCATCGGTGACCCCGCCTTCCGCTTTGCTCCCACCGTAGAGGGCTCTTTGGCGCAGGATATGGTGACAAAGCGCGTACAGAAGGGCAAGAATGTGGCATATTGGGCATCACTGCTCGATGCTCCCAATGCCGACATTCAGTCATTGGCATTGCGTATGCTCTCGGATGGCGGTGCAATATCAGCAAACGAGTTGCTCAACAAGTACCGCACATGCAACTATGCCACAACACGTATGGAGTGCTTGAAGCTCATCATGCGTAACGGCTCGTGCCCTGAGAGCATTGCTGCCGTAGGTGAGGCGTTGTACGACAGCTACGAGTTGGTACGCCGCAATGCAGCTACCTATGCGTGGATGTTGGGTGCCGAGGAGCTCTCAGACAAGATTGCCGATGTGCTTATCAACTACCCTGAGTCACAGCGCGTAAGCTTTATCCTCAACCGTGCGATGGAGATGTTGCCAGAGGATGTAGCTATGGCCGCATTCGATAAGGCAGCAGCAGCTTCGCTCTACCCCGAGAAGGAGAATATCGAGGCTTTGGGCACATACCTCAAGCGCTCGCAGAAGTCAAAGCACAGCGAGATGGATTGCCTGTTCGACAGCGAGGCTAAGCTCGCACAGCGCATCAGCGCTATTCGTGGCGTGCGTAACAACACCTACCACGAGTATGTAGGCGAGATGATTGACCTCGTAAACGACGCATCGCAGCCCGCAGAGTTGCGCGTGGCCGTTGTCGAGGCGTTGGGTTGGTTTGTTGCTTCACCCCGCAAGGCGGAGATTATCGCCGCTTGCGAGGCCCTGAAGACCGACAACAAGACTCTTGCAGCCGAGGCTCAGCAGACAATCAACCGTCTGAAGTAATTTTTAATTCAGAATATGCGAAACCCGAGCCGCAAGGTTCGGGTTTTCTTGTCTATACGGGTAAAAATAGAACACAAAAGATATTTAACACAAGTTATCGGATTGAGGTTGTTCCATTTTTCATTTTTTTTGCGTAGTTTTGTATAAATGCACGTCACACAACCTAAAACGTGGCGTAAAAACCTAAAATAGCTTTTTATCAATGAGCAAAGTCGTTACATTCGGAGAGATAATGTTGCGCTTGGCAACACCCGATTATCTGCGTTTCTCGCAGGCAACAACCCTATCGGCCACCTTTGGTGGTGGCGAGGCCAACGTGGCCGTATCGCTGGCAAACTATGGCGTGGATGTGGAGTTCGTTTCGCGTCTGCCGAAGAATGATATTGCCGCCGCCTGCGTAGGCGAGTTGCGCAAGCATGGCGTGGGGGTTAAGCATATGGTCTATGGCGGCGAGCGTCTGGGAATATATTTCCTCGAGACGGGAGCTGTGGCACGCCCCAGCAAGGTTGTTTACGACCGTGCGCACTCATCTATCTCGACTATCGAGCGAGGTATGATTGATTGGGACAAGGTCTTCGAGGGTGCCGACTGGTTCCATTGGACAGGCATCACGCCCGCCATCAGCGCCTCGGCTGCCGAGGTGTGTCTTGAGGCGTGTCAGGCGGCAAACCGCCTGGGTGTAACCGTTTCGTGCGACCTTAACTTCCGCAAGAATCTCTGGAAGTATGGCAAGACGGCTGCGGAGGTTATGCCCGCACTTGTAGAGTGTTGCGACGTGATTCTCGGCAACGAGGAGGACGCAGAAAAGGTCTTTGGCATCAAGCCTGAGGGTTTCGACGTAACGGCAACGGGTGGCGAGGTTGAGCAGGCGGCTTTTGAGAGCGTCTGCCGACAGATGATGGAGCGCTTCCCCCGTGCCAAGAAGGTGATTATCACCTTGCGTGGCTCGATAAATGCCAACCACAACACGTGGGGCGGTGTATTGTTCGATGGAGAGAAACTCTACGCCTCACCGCGCTACGACATCACACATATCGTGGACCGCGTAGGTGGTGGCGACTCGTTTATGGGTGGATTGATTTACGGTCTGCGCGAGTATAAGGGCGACGATGAGCGCGCGCTGAACTTTGCGGTGGCAGCGTCGGCGCTGAAGCATACCATATATGGCGACTTCAACCTTGTGACGGTTGCTGAGGTGGAGAACTTGATGAAGGGTGACGGCTCTGGCCGTGTGGCACGATAAAAAAGATAAGACTATGGCACGATTTTCAAAGATAGAGGTACTGCAGACTATGCAGCTCACGGGTATGGTGCCCGTATTCTACAATGCCGACATCGAGACGGCAAAGCAGGTGGTGAAGGCTTGCTACGAGGGTGGCGTACGCGCCTTCGAGTTCACCAACCGTGGTGACTTCGCACACGAGATTTTTGGCGAGCTGAGCCGCTGGGTGAAGACGGTGTGTCCCGAGATGATTCTCGGCGTGGGTAGCGTGGTGGATGCTCCCACGGCAGCGTTATATATTCAGCTGGGTGCGAACTTCGTTGTAGGCCCTCTGTTTAATACCGAGGTGGCGAAGGTTTGCAACCGTCGTTGTATCCCCTACACCCCTGGCTGTGGCTCCGTATCGGAGATTGGCGCGGCGCAGGAGGCGGGTTGTGACCTTACGAAGATATTCCCCGCAGGCAATGTGGGAGGCCCGTCGTTCGTGAAGAATGTATTGGCGCCTATGCCCTGGTCGATGATTATGGCTACGGGAGCCGTTGAGCCCACCGAGGAGAACCTCTCGGCGTGGTTCAAGGCAGGTGTTACGGTGGTAGGTATGGGCTCAAAGCTCTTCCCCAAGGAGGTTATTGCGGCCAAGGGGTGGAGCGCAATAGCCGAAAAGTGCCGTGAAGCACTCGACATCATAGCAAAAGCTCGCAAATAAAACGAATACTTAATAGAACTATTATGACTAATAAACAGAACAAGGCTACATCCTACCGCTGGGTGATTTGCTCGTTGCTATTCTTCGCAACGACCATCAACTACCTCGACCGTCAGGTGTTGTCGCTCACGTGGGAGGACTTCATTCGTCCCGAATTCCACTGGACAAATGCCCACTACGGACTCGTTACGGGTATCTTCTCGCTGGTATATGCCATCGGTATGCTCTTTGCGGGCCGCATCGTCGATAAGCTCGACACCAAGAAGGGTTATATGTGGAGTATCTTCATCTGGTCACTTGGTGCCTGCGTACACGCGCTGTGTGGCGTGGCGACTGAGTGGGCCGTAGGCTTGCCCGACGCGGAGGCTCTGCGCAATGCCATAGGTAATGTGGATTTGGTGGCACGCATAGCCAACATCTCGCTCACGCTCTTCATCCTAGCACGATGCGTCTTGGCTATCGGTGAGGCGGGTAACTTCCCCGCAGCCATCAAGGCTACAGCCGAGTACTTCCCAAAGAAAGATAGAGCCTATGCAACAAGTATATTCAACGCCGGAACAACCATCGGTGCGCTTCTCGCGCCATTTACCATTCCCTCGCTTGCTGCAAAGTTTGGCTGGGAGGCAGCCTTCATCATCATCGGAGGCTTAGGTTTCATCTGGATGGGATTCTGGCAGTTTATGTATAAGAAACCCGACCAGAACCCCGCCGTAAATGAGGCCGAGCTGGCATACATCAACTCCGACAGCGAGGAGGAGCGTGCCGCAGCCGAGCGCGATGCTGCCGAGAAGGCCGCAGCTCCGAAGGTATCACTATGGAAATGCTTCACATATCGTCAGACGTGGGCGTTTATCTCGGGTAAGGCCATAGCTGATGGTGTATGGTGGTTCTACCTCTTCTGGATGCCATCGTACCTGAAGAACGCCTGCGGAATGTCATCGACGAGCTTCGAGTTCCAGCTGGCTTTGGGTGTGTTGTACCTGATTGTGATGGTGTCGGTGTTGGGCGGTTACTTGCCGACAATCTTCGTTGAGAAGTACAAGATGCACCCCTACGCAGGTCGTATGCGCGCAATGCTTATCTTCGCATTCTTCCCGCTGTTGGCTCTTTTCGCACAGCCCCTGTCGCAATACTCATATTGGTATCCTATCGTATTTATAGGTATCGCAGCGGCGGCTCACCAGTCGTGGTCGGCAAATATCTTCTCGACCGTGGGCGATATGTTCCCCAAATCGATGATTGCGACAATCACGGGTATTGGCGGTATGGCTGGCGGTGTAGGCTCGTTCGGCATACAGATGGGTGCTGGCCGTCTGTTCGACTACGCCGAGCAGTCGCAGATGGTGTTTATGGGATATACAGGCATTGAGGCTGGTTATATGATTGCATTCTCGTTCTGCGCCGTGGCTTACCTGATAAGCTGGGTAGCAATGAAGGCATTTGTGCCGAAGTATAAGCCTATTACCTTATAATATAGCGCCAAATAACCTACATTGTTAAAGCTCTTCCCACGGCAAACCCTGCAGCCACAGGCCGCATTTACAAATCTGCCCCACCCCCGCCTCAGGCAGGGGCTTTGGTCGCCGCCAAGCGGCTCCGAGGTTGCAGAGATTAAGGTCATGCGATACAAGTTCGCTATTATTTTATAAAAAAAACCACCTTCGGGTGGTTTTTTTTATTATATTTATTTGTATTTATTATTTTTTATTCGTATCTTGTTTCCAGAAAAGCACTTTATGGCAAAATATAGGCAAAGGATAACCAAAATATATTTACATAACTACTAATCCTTATAGCTTATGAAAAAAATAACACTCATACTGCTTGCGGTTTTCGCCTTAACTGCATGCCGAAACAACCAAAACAAGGCTGACTCTTCAGAGTGTAACCCCTCACCCAACAAGGTTGAGTGCAAGGCCGAGGGAACAAAATTTACGGTTAAGACCGAATGCCCCTCATATTTCGTTGGCACAACAATCTGGGAGGAGGTAACCGAGGAGAACCCCACAGGCAAGGCTACGCCTATCTACTACACCGTAAATCAGGTGGACTCAAAGACCTTTGAGGTGACGATTAAGCCATTCACCGGCAGCAAACAGCTCTACTTGATTTTTGGCGTCGACGACAATGCCAATGCGGGTGTGGTCAATGTAAGATGTACTCCTTAGCTCACAGCAAATTACCCCGAAACCGACGATTTTGAGATGAACTAAAGGGATGAGTTTAGAATGTAGAGTGTTTGACGAATCCTCCTAATTGGACGCAAGGAAGATAATCATGGGGTAAACACATAGGACGCAGGACGAGGGAGCGATTCGTCCAGAGAGAAAGAAGAGGGTGCTAACTGCTGTTAGCACCCTCATTTATTACATCTACATCACGTTAGAACTTAAAGTACTCGCTGGCATTATTGTAGCTGATGTTCTCAACCATCTGTCCCAGCCACTCCATCTCGCTGGCGGGCAACAGGCCAGCCTCAACATCGGCTCCGATAAGGTTACACAGCGTGCGGCGGAAGTACTCATGACGCGGGTAGCTCAGGAACGAGCGCGAGTCGGTGAGCATACCCACAAAGCGGCTCAACAGGCCCAGCACCGAGAGGGTGTTCATCTGGCGCTCCATGCCATCCTTCTGGTCAAGGAACCACCAGCCCGAACCGAACTGAATCTTGCCCGCAGTCACGCCATCCTGGAAGTTGCCAATCATCGTGGCAATCATCTCATTGTCACGCGGGTTAATATTATATAGTATGGTCTTGGTCAGCTTGCCCTGCACATCCAGTCGGTCGAGGAACTTGGCCAGACTCTTCGCGGTGTTGGCATCGCCAATAGAGTCAAAGCCCGTATCGGGCCCTAGGAGAGCCATCATGCGGCTATTGTTATTGCGGATAGGTCCATAGTGGAACTGCTGTGTCCAACCGCTCTCCCAATCCATAATGCCAAACTCGACGAGCATAGCACTCTTATACTTGCGCATCTCCTCGTCTGAAAGTTCTGCACCGCCATACACCTTAGCGAAGATTGCCTCAATCTCGGTCGCGGTGTAATCCTCGGCATAGAACTCCTCCACGCCGTGGTCGCTCAGGCGGCAACCCACACTCTCGAAGAAGCTATGGCGCACACGCAGAGCATCGAGCAGCGTTGCAAACGAGCGAATCTCGACACCCGACACCTCCGACAAGCGGTCAATATAGACTTTAAAAGCCGCAGGGCTCTCCACCGCCATAGCCTTATCGGGTCGCCAAGTGGGCAGCACCTTGCACTCGAAGCCATCTTCGCGGCACTTGATATGATGTTCCAACGAATCGATGGGGTCGTCCGTAGTACAAACCACCTCAACATTATAGCGACGCATCAGGCCTCGTGCCGAATATTCGGGCTGCTGCAACATTGCCGAGCAGCGGTCGTAAATATCGCGTGCCGTTGCGGGCGAGAGCAGACGCTCCTCACCAAAGGCGGTCTTGAGCTCGAGGTGAGTCCAATGATAGAGCGGATTGCGCATAGTGTAGGGCACCGTCTCGGCCCACTTCTCGAACTTCTCCCAATCCGAGGCATCGCCCGTGCAGT
>CAYLRH010000015.1:0-11747 GCA_964385905.1 uncultured Alistipes sp. | reverse complement strand
GCTTTACGAGCGATGCCTCGTTGTAACGTGCGGGTGCTACGGTAAAACGCTCCGTAGCTGTGATGTTGTGAGCGGCAACCTTCTCGCCAACCTCCATCTTCGGCAGGATGGCGTCGCTCTGCTCACTCTGCTGCTCCTCGTCGGTTGACTCCGAGTAGAGTCTGAGGAAACCATCGAAGCGGACAACCTCTCCCGTAGCGGCAAACTGCCACTCGGTGCCGTCCATGTCGATGGCCACCGTGGTGCGGTCCACCTCGGCTGCTACCATCTGCGAGGCTACGGTACGCTTCCAGATAAGCTCGTAAAGACGCTTCTCGGCCGTAGTACCCTCAATCTGATGGCGGTCGATATATGATGGGCGGATAGCCTCGTGAGCCTCCTGTGCGCCCTTGGTCTTGGTCTTGTAGTTGTGCGCAGCCGAATACTTCTCGCCGAAGAGTTTTTCAATCTCGTTCTTGCACTGGCCGATGGCCTGCGACGAGAGGTTTACCGAGTCGGTACGCATGTAGGTGATAAGTCCCTGCTCGTAGAGGTGCTGTGCCACGCTCATGGTCTGCGATACAGACATACCCAACTTACGACCAGCCTCCTGCTGCAATGTCGAGGTGGTGAAGGGTGCTGCGGGATAACGCTTTGTAGGCTTCTCCTCGGCCTTCGACACTGTGTATGAAGCACCTACGCAGCTACGCAGGAATGCCTCGGCCTCCTCCTTGGTCTCGAAGCGGTGCGCAAGCTCCGCCTTGAAGAGCGTCTTGCTCTCATCCGATGTGGGGTAGAACTGTGCCACCACGCGGAAGTAGGGTGTCGAGTGGAAGGCGATAATCTCGCGCTCGCGCTCTACGATAAGACGCACGGCAACGCTCTGCACGCGGCCTGCCGAGAGTGCGGGACGAATCTTCTTCCACAGCACGGGCGACAGCTCGAAACCTACGATACGGTCCAGCACGCGACGTGCCTGCTGGGCATTGACCAGATTCATATCGATTGTTCGCGGCGACTCTATCGCGTTGAGTATAGCATTCTTGGTAATCTCATGAAAGACAATGCGCTTGGTCTTATCTACGGGCAAATTCAACACCTCGGCCAAATGCCACGCGATAGCCTCTCCCTCACGGTCCTCATCGGATGCCAGCCATACGGTGTTAACCTTCTGTGAGAGTCGTGACAACTCCTCTACCACCTTCTTTTTGTCGGGCAGCACCTCGTAGTCGGGAGCAAATCCCTCCTCGATTTTTACGCCCAGACCCTTCTTCGCAAGGTCGCGGATGTGGCCGAAGCTCGACTTCACAACGTAGTCTTTACCGAGGAATCGCTCGATGGTTTTTGCCTTAGCGGGGGACTCTACGATGACTAAATTCTCTTGCATTTCACTTTATTCTTAAATACGACAAAAACCTAAGTTGGCACTTAGGTTTGTCGGGTAAAACTTATCTATCACTATTTCACCAACGTGTATGTCAGCTCAAGCGAGATGCTTGCCGGGTTGGTGGCAGTGTTACTTCCTTGAATGACCGAACGGTTGAACGTGAAACGATCGTAGGCGCTCGGTGCCAAGTATATTGTTCGTGTTGTTCCCAATTTCGAGAGGTCGATGCTACCATCCTCCTCAGGCTCCAACTTCAGCAAATCGTTGACCAGCTTCTGAATGAACGACGAGATATTCATCTCATACATTGCGCGGCTGCGGTTCAGGTAGCCGTCGTAGTAGAGCGAGCCGTCGCTCTCCTGCGTGTAGAGGTAGTCGACAATAGGAGTCAGATTCTTGTAATTGGTGTACATACCCAGACGCGAGATAGACTCGTTCATGCGGTCGGTCATCGGCAGCGGGTCAATCTTGTTGTAGTCGTAGTCCGAGCCGTCGAGATAGAATCTCAGCGATGCCTGGTTGATTGCCGCCGAAACATAATCCTTGTCGCCGCTACTGATGTTGTAGAGCGAAAGCAGGAACTCGTCGGTGAAGTAGAGCTCGGTCATGATACCGCCGCAACCATCTACGTATGCCATATCCACCTCGGCACGATTCTGCTCAGTCTCAAGGATGGGAAGGCCCTCTAACTCAGTGCCCTCGAAGTTGTACTTTGCACCCTGTACTGTAACATTACCGAAGCCCTCAGAGTATGTATCGTTGAAGTAGTATGCCACGGCAATGGTGTCGGTGATGATGTCAACATCGGCACCTGCATTACGCGTACGGCCATACACTCTAAAGCCTGATGTCTGGTCCGAGAAGGCCATGGCGTGACCCTCGCTCTCAGGCTGGTCCTCAGCTGGCTCAATCCATACGCCCTTATACTTGCGGATGAATGCCGAGTCAGACTCGTAGAGGTCTATGTTGTTGGTGGCGTTGCCGTTTGCATCGAGCTTATCCATGCAGAAGAGCTCGCTGATAAGTTGCTTAGCACCCTCGCCCTCGGTCATACGGAACTCGGTAGAGTTTGTATATACGCCATTCTCCTGGTCGGGGAATTTGAATGTGAAGATAGGCTTGGCATCCTGTGCAATGTGGCCTAACTCACGCGGGTCGTATGATACGTAGAATGTGGTATCCTCAGCCTCCCAGTCAACCAAGTCGTCGGTCAACAGATATACATTATATTGTATTGGGCGAGTAGAGTCGCCAACGAATGTATCCAGCTCGAAGATAAGGGTTGTAGAGTCATACACGGGACGATAGCCAAAACCGATAGAGTCGTCTACGGAAATCATGTGCAGGAACTGGCTCGCGAAGCCCATCTTGCGCACACCGAAACGGTTGTGCTTCTGCAAACCGAGGTAGAAAGTACCCAGACGGTCAGAGGATACCGAGTCGGTCTTGAACAGACGTGTCTCGAATACACGGCAGGGAGCATCCTCCTGATTTAACTCGCTCAAAACGCCATCCTTATAGAGGCGGTGACGAGTAACCATCTGCTGGTTGGTGGGGGCAAACTCCTGACCGAGCGTATAATCGGCGGTGGTGGTACAGCCCAGCGTCATCAGGGCAGCCACCGCAACAACTATCGTGGCGGTGAACAATCTCTTTATTCTATTGTAGCTCTTCATAGAAACGATTATAATTGTCGAACATTTCGGCCTCCTCCGCTGTTGCTACCTCCATCATAGGTTTGCCACTCTGACGAGCGTACTCTACAAGCGCAGGGTTGGCACTATCCGAGGCAACGACTATGCCGTCGGCGTAATCTATAACGAAGCGATAGAAGTTTTCGTATGAAGGAAGCGATAAATCCGCAAGTTTTTCATCTTTTACGCCCTCATTTGCCACTTTTTGAGCGAAGTCGCTGTCGAAAGGCTTCTCAAAGTGGTCGTCACACAACGTCACCACGACCTTCACGTCGCGGAACAGGGGGTCGTCGTTAAACACCTTCTTAAGATAGATGGGTGCTACGGCCGACATCCAACCCATGCAGTGTACGATGTTGGGTGACCAATTGAGTTTCTTTACCGTCTCCAGCACGCCACGTGCGAAGAAGATTGCGCGTTCGTCGTTATCCTCAAACTCGTTGCCGTCGGCATCGGTGAGAACAGCTTTGCGGGCGAAGAAGTCGTCATTGTCGATAAAGTATATCTGTATGCGGGCCGAGGGTATCGAGGCCACCTTGATGATAAGCTGGTGGTCGTTGTCGTCGATAATCAGGTTCATGCCCGACAGACGGATCACTTCATGCAATTGGTTACGTCGCTCGTTGATGCAGCCGTATCGCGGCATGAACGTACGGATCTCGTTACCTCGCTCCTGCATGGCCTGTACCAAGCGACGGCTCAAACTTGAGAGCTCGGTTTCGGGCAGGTAAGGCATAATCTCCTGACAAACGTATAGTATTTTGCGTGAAGCCATGACTTTTTGGGTTTTACAATATGCAAAGATAATAAAAATTTTTTAATAGTGCGCCACTACTTATATAATAAGCATTGCGTCGCCGTATGTACCAAAGCGGTATCCCTCCTGCTTAGCTACGTTGTAGGCCTCCATCACGTGGTCGTAGCCGCCAAATGCAGCCACCATCATCAGCTGTGTGGAGTAGGGCAGATGGAAGTTCGACACCATTGCGTTGGCCACGGTGAAGTCGTAGGGGCAGAAGATGAACTTGTTGGTCCAGCCCTCCATAGCCTTAATCATACCGCCCGTTGAAACGGCCGTTTCGATGGTGCGCATAACGGTAGTACCGATGGCAACCACCTTGTGGCCCGATCTCTTTGCGGCATTCACCTGCTCGGCAGCCTGCTCCGTTACCACAAACTGCTCCGAGTCCATCTTATGCTTCGAGAGGTCCTCCACATCTACGGTGCGGAAGTTGCCCAAGCCAGCGTGCAGCGTGATGAAAGCTGAGTCTATGCCCTTGATTTCCATACGCTTGAGCAAGTGCTTCGAGAAGTGCATACCAGCCGTGGGGGCTGCCACGGCACCCTCGTGCTTGGCGAAGATTGTCTGATAGCGCTCGGCATCCTCCTCCTCGACCTTCTCGCGTACCCAGCGGGGCAGCGGGGTCTCGCCCAAACGGTAGAGTGCCTCCTTGAACTCCTCGTAAGAGCCATCAAAGAGGAAACGCAACGTACGGCCGCGAGAGGTGGTGTTGTCAATCACCTCGGCACCCATCATTTCGTCGGCACCGAAATAGAGTTTGTTGCCGATACGAATCTTACGTGCGGGGTCTACCAGCACGTCCCACAAGCGTAGCTCGCTATTGAGCTCGCGCAAAAGAAAGATTTCAATCTCGGCATTGGTCTTCTCCTTGTTGCCGTACAGACGCGCAGGGAATACCTTGGTGTCGTTGAACAAGAAGAGGTCCTTCTCGTCGAAATATTCGATAATGTCCTTGAAAATGCGGTGTTCGATAGCTCCCGTAGCGCGATTCAGCACCAACAGACGCGATTCGTCGCGGTTTTCAGCTGGATACTTGGCCAGCATATCGGCCGAGAACTCATACCCGTATTGAGATAACTTCATAATTTTTTCAACCTTAAGGTTTAACGGTGAAAGACACAAATATCAATAAGTAATACGAAATTTTCGCTATTTTGTTTCACACTCACGCAATTTTTCCATAAAATTTTCCAAATTATGGGCATTTTCTGCTGTGAAACCGCCACTGCGAGTGCGTCTTAGAGCTGTCAGATGGGCTCCGCTATTGAGTGCAAGACCTATCTCATTTGCCAGTGAGCGGATGTATGTGCCCTTGCTGCAACGCACGCGGATACGCAGGTGGGGCATCTCGAGCGAAAGAATCTCCATCTCGTAGATGTTGATAAGCGCCTTCTTCAGCTCCACCTCCTCGCCCGCACGGGCAAACTCGTAGGCACGCACACCCTCCACCTTCTTTGCCGAGTAGATGGGCGGTGCCTGCAAGCGCTCTCCAGAGAGCTCCTGCAACGCCTGCTCAATCATCTCGCGTGTGATGTGGTCGGTGGGGTAACGTTTGTCGATTGGATGTTCGAGGTCGTAGCTCGGTGTGGTAGCACCTAACTCTATGTCAGCCACATACTCCTTCTCCTCGGCCTGCAACTCGTTGACCATCTTTGTGGCCTTGCCTATGCAGACGATGAGTACGCCCGTAGCCAGCGGGTCGAGCGTGCCGGCGTGGCCAATCTTAATCTTCTTGTAACCTAAACGATGCTGCAAGGCGTACTTTATCTTGCGCACAACATCGGTCGAGGTCCACTCCAGAGGTTTATCTATTATGGCGATGTAGCCCTCCTTGAAATCTACACCTACCAACGATTGGTTTTCTGTCATTTATTGTGATAAAAGGCAATTAGATAAAATTACTTACGATGGAAATAACGCCTGCCACAGCGCAATATACCGCAAACCAGATGAGCTTGCCGCGCTTTACGATGCCAATCATAAACTTGCAGGCCAGACAGCCTACTACAAAGGCTGAGATAAAACCTGCCAGCATAGGCGCTACGCCAATCGATGCGAATACAACCTCACCCTTTACGATATTCAAAAACATCTCACCCAAAATCGGAGCCAGCACCATCAGGAACGAGAACTGCGCCATCACCTCCTTCTTGTTGCCGAGCAGCAGACCTGTGGCGATGGTCGTACCTGAGCGTGATAGGCCCGGCATAGCTGCCACCGCCTGACTCAAGCCGATGATAAATGCGTCGCGGTATGAAATATCCTCCTTCTGTCGGGGACGGGCGTAGTATGCAAACGAGAGCAACACAGCCGTCAGGAGCAACATAGCACCTACGATTGTGAGGATGTAGGGCGATTCGAGCATGGCATTGATGTAATCCTTGAAGGCGAAGCCCACGATGCCGATGGGAATCATCGAGAGCAGCAGCTTAAGAACATAGGCCTGCTCCTCGTTGAAGTGGCGCGAGAATAGTCCTACAATCAGCCTCTTCACCTCTGGCCACAAGATTATTATTGTACTCAACACCGTTGCTGCGTGCAACGTAACATCGAAAGCGAGATTTTCTTCTATCTCCACGCCCAGCAGAGCCTTTGCAATCTGCAGGTGGCCACTGCTCGAAACGGGCAAAAACTCGGTCAAGCCCTGTACGGCACCGAGGATGATTGATTCTACGATTGTCATTTATTTAAGTTTTTATTCTTTACTCAAAATTCAGATAGCGCCAGCCCTCGGCGGTGTAGCAGCGCACCTTGCCTACGGTGGTGTCGTAGTAGAGCGTGCCGACGGGCACACTGAGGCCCTCCAACTGGCAGTTTTCATACTTTATGCTCTCGGGTGTTGTGTCGAGTGCCGCCAACGAGAAGGGCACAAATGTCTTTGCCCAGTAACGACCAAAATCGACACCCTGATTCTTCTCGTCAGAGCCTAACTTCACCCAGCCGAAGTGGCGCACGTCGCGGTACAGGCCTTTAGGCGAATATACTTGTATGCAGGCCAGGTCGGGCGCATATTTTCCTATGAGCATCGTCAGGCGGCAGGTCTCCGTGCCGTTCCAGCCCTCGAAGAGATGTCCGCCATCCACGAATGCCGATGTGGGGCGTCCCTGATTGTTCCAGCGGCCACGACCTCCGCGCACGGAGAGCATTACGGTTGACTCCAGTACGCCGTCTATGGTGTTGAAGATAGGCTGCTGCGAGGTGTTGAAGCCGTAGTTGTAACGTACATCCTGCCACTTCTCCCACTCAGGGTCGATGGGCTTCGCTATGGGCACGCGGTTGTCCACCTCGCGCTGCAACTCCTCCACCTTGGCTGTCAGAGCCTCCACGGTCTGCATCAACTGCTCAATCTGTGCCGCCTGCTCACGCTTTGAGAGTTTTTGGGCCGAGGCGGGCTGAAACGATGTTACGGTCATCAGCAAGACGACCAGAGTCACGAAAAATCTATTCATCGATTAAAACTTTTTAAGCAGGGCATAAACCTCGAATGCAAAGCCACCTACGATAAGGATGGGTGCCAACGTGATGCGTCGCCACGAGAACATGTCGTAGTTGAATACGTTGGGGTCGTCGCTGCCACCGCCTGTCATCAGCACCATGCCGATAACGATTACAACAAAGCCGGCAATCAGCAGGATGTAGTTTTTGATGGTGAGCGTCATCTGCTCGTCGTTCTTATCTGTTGCGGCGGCAAATCGCGCACGCACCTTCTGCAAAATCTCTTTCATTAGTATAGATATATCTTGTTTGACTTCATGTTTACAAACTTATTCACCGCAAACGATGTGAACAGCAGCGATATTGCCACTCCGCCCACAATCATCGAGCCCACCACGATGGCGGCCTTCGTCAGCTCCGACGTTGCCATCAGTTCGGGCATAGCGCCACTCAACCCAAAGAGCGATGCCCCGAACAGCACACTCGCAGCCAATCCTGCCCACACGCCCTGCTTGGCTGCTGTTGCCAGGAAGGGACGCATGATGTAACCCTTCGTAGCACCCACCAACTTCAGGGTGTTGATAAGGTAGCGACGCGAGAATATAGCCAGACGAATCGTGTTGTTCAACAGGATGAGCGAGATTACGAGCAACGCACCGCCAAATACCGCCAGCACGATGGTAATCTTCGTGATTGTCGAGTGCAGACGCTCGATGGTCGATGCGGGGTAGGCGACATACACCACACCCTCGATGGCCGACATCTTGTCCGCCACGGCATCCGTCGCCTCGCGGTTGGTAGCCGCCACAGCCACCTCAAAGCTGTTGCGCAGGGGATTTTCCTCCAATATATGCTCAATCTCCGATGCAAACATACGGCGGAACTCCTCGTCGTTTATCTTATCCTCCTTGGCGGCGTACTCAACGCCCGTCACACCCTCTATGGCCAAGAGTTTTTCTTCGATTTTTGTGCGCTGCTCTTCTCCAACCGAGTTGTCCAGCTCGGCCGAGAGAGTCACGCTCTCGCGCAGGGTATGAGCCGTAGTGAGAGCCGCATAAAGCATATATCCCACCGAGCCCAACAGGAAGAGTACCAGTGATATACTGATTGTCGAAACTATGTACGAACGGCGTACCTTACGCCTCAGTCTTTTGTCGTCGCGCATTGCGTATAAAGTAGATTAAGGTTAGTAAAAATCCTACCAGCACCGCCACCGAGAATACCATTGCGATACCCTCGACCAATGCCCAGTTGGGTGCGCGGTAGCTCCATTCGATTGTATGCTTGCCCGCAGGCATCTCCACGGCACGCAGTATGTAGTCGGCACGCAGAGGCTTGGCCTCCACACCGTCGATTGTCACCCGCCAGCCCTGCTTTGTGAATATCTCCGAGAAGACGATGAGTGCATCACCCTCGCTCTCAGCCTCGTAATGCAGGTAGTTGGGGCGATACTCAACAAGCTCAACATCTCCGTCGGAGAAGTTGAAGTTTTCGGGCAGATACTCCTTGCTCATCACCGCCTCGCGCTTGGTGTCGATGCGACCTACCAGCTCAATCTCCTCCTCGGCTGACGAGGCACGCACAACGCTCTGCACCATCCACGCCGCACCGTTTGCCGTCTCGCGCAGAAGAACGCCCTCTGCGTCGGGCGACTCGATGACGTAACGCACGTTGAGCATATCCAATACGCCCTCACGCAAGTACGAGAGGTGGCGGTCAATCATATCCTGATAACGTGCGAGCTTGGCACCGTGATAGCCGCCCACCGAGCGATGGAAATATGATGTTGTGGCGTCGTTGAAGGGCGACACCGTAAGATTCAGTACGCGATATGCGGGGTCCTTGTCCTGCATGATGAGCTTGTCGGCCTCGGTGGGGGTAATCTTTGCCGTGTAGGCATCTACAAATGAGTCGTGGTTGAGGTAGCGCGTATCGACATCTATCAGGTCAGCCGCCACAATAACCGTCAGCACGCAGCACAACACCGCACCACTCTTTATAACCTTGCGTCGTGAGTAGCCCGCAACGGCCACAGCCGTCAGCACCACGAACAATAGCGAACGCCACGCATCGCCCTGCATAGCTGCGGCTCGCTCCTCAGCCATTGCCGAGGCGGTACTCCACGCCAACTGCTCGTGCAGTCCCTGCTTGATGTACTCGCCAGCGCCCTGCTGCTCCAACATCTGTCGGAACTGCTCGGTGAGCATAGCGCCACTCTCCTGCATACCGTAGTCGCCTAACTGACGACCTCCGATAATCATCACGGCCAGCACACCCACGCAGATACCTGTTGCCCACGTAAGTGCTTTACGCACACGCTTTTCGTCAGCCTCCTGTTTGATTATCTGTGCCACGCCCATGGCTGCCAGAAGGGGCACGGTCCACTGCACTACAACCAGTGCGGTCGATACAGCGCGGAACTTATCGTATCCGGGCAGGATTTTGAACAGCAGCTCCGTAAACCACATCATATTCTGTCCCCACGACATAAACAGAGCCAGCACACTCGCCGCCACAATCCACCAGCGCTGGCGGTTGGGCAGTAACATCAGTGCCAAAACTGCCAGGAAGATTGCTGCAGCACCCAAGTATGTCGGGCCGGCTGTGTAGGGTTGCTCACCGCGATAGCGGGGCATATATTGCGCCATCTGCTCCAATCCGTAGGGCTTGAGAGCCTCGGCTACCGCACCATCTTCGGCAAAGGTATCGGTCGAAGCGCCACCCATAAAGTCGGGCACAAACATATTCAGACTCTCGCCACGACCATAGCTCCACGCCGTAGCATACTCCAGGTCGAGTCCCTTCTTTCCGCTCTCTGCCGATTTATCCACCAGCTCCGAGCCGCCACGAGTGGTCTCCTTCGAATGCTGCATGGTCTGCCACAGGGGCGATAGGTTAGAGCCTACGGCCATGATACCCGCCAAGGCGAGAATAGCCGTACGCTTAGAAAAATCCTTCATGCGTTTCTTTCGCCACGCATAGATTCCCTCGCTGAGCCACATGATGGCCATCACGAGCAGGAAGTAGTATGTTATCTGCGGATGGTTTGCTCCAATCTCAAGCGAGGTAAACAGTGCCGTCAGCGCACCTCCCACCCAGACATTCTTGCGCAGGGCATAGTACGCACCCGCCATCATCAGCGGAGCATATACCAGCGCCCACATCTTGGTGATGTGTCCCGCACCGATGATTAGCAGGAAGTAGGTCGAAAAACCGTATGCCAACGCAGCTATGAGTCCCACCCACGGGCTAAGGCCAAAGAGCAGAGCTGCCACCCACATGGCCGTCATGGCAAAGAAGAGGAACGAGGCGGGTGTGTCGATGATTTTCACCACCTTACCGATGGTGCCCTTAACCGCCTGCGAGGGGTATTTCACGTTGATAAGGTAGGCAGGCATACCGCCAAACATACCTCCCGTCCACTGCGCATCCTCGCCCGTAGCCTCGCGGTTGTCGAGTATATCCTTGCTCATACCATCGTACTGCTGTACGTCGTGCTGTACGAGTACCTCGCCACCAAACTGCGGTGCAAAATAGAGGGCCGAGATTACGAAAAACAACACTATCGCTGCTGCCGCCGCCCCCCACTTTTTTACTATTTCAGAATCGAATATCATTTGCTTAGTTAATATTAGTGCGTCAAAGTTACGAAAAACATTCCTTTTTCGAGGTGTAATTACGAAAAATTACTATATTTGCAACATAAAGCGCGTATATAAAACCTTTCAGTATGATTACACTTGATTCAATTAGCACTCCCATCGCGGCGGACCTCGAAGCTTTCGAGGAGTTTATCCGAAGCCGATTTTCATCGGAGGGCAAATTGATGTCCGAAATGATTGCACATGTCCTCTCTTCGCGCGGAAAGGGCATACGCCCATTAATCGTCATGCTCTCGTCGGCCCTTACATCTGAGGCCAACCTGCGCGAGTGGGTGGCGGGCGAGCGCAACTGTTCAAAGCGTACCTACATAGCAGCCATGATGGTGGAGATGTTGCACACCGCATCACTCATCCACGACGATGTCATCGACAGCGCCGACACACGTCGCGGACGTCCCTCGGCAAATGCCCTATGGCAGTCGCGCAACGCTGTGGTGCTGGGCGACTATATCCTGGCTCGCACGATGAGCCTCGGTATGGATAGCGCGCAGTTCGATTTGGTGTCGCACATCGTAGGCTCGGTGGCTACTCTCTGTGAGGGCGAGATACTCCAGAGCCAGCACGCCACAGACAAGGACACAACACGTCAGGACTACCTCGAGATAATATACAAAAAGACGGCCAGTCTTATCAGCGTCAGCGCCTCGGCGGGTGCTGTGTCGGTTAAGGCTTCGCGTCAGGATGTGGAGCAGATGCGTCGCTTTGGCGAGGCGTTGGGTATGGCGTTCCAGATTCAGGACGATATTCTGGATTACAGCCGCTCGGCGAAGACGGGCAAACCCGCTAAC
>CAYLRH010000014.1:0-11834 GCA_964385905.1 uncultured Alistipes sp. | reverse complement strand
GCGTAACAGGCTCACGCATTATGGGTGGCGGTTTTGGCGGCTGTACAATCAACCTCGTTAAGGCTGAGTTGTATGACAACTTTATCGCAACAGCTAAGGAGAAATTCAACGCTGCTTATGGCCACGAGCCTAAGGTTTACGACGTTGTAATCTCTGACGGTGCCCGCAAGTTGGAAATCTAAAATGTGTCGATTATGAAACGACTTATATTATTAATCTTTGCCGTATGCCTCTGTGTGGGGGCATCGGCGAAGATTGAGTTGCCGAAGGTGCTGGGCAGTAATATGGTGCTCCAGCAGAACAGTATGGCTAATCTTTGGGGTAAGGCTACGCCTAATGCGAAGATTACAATTACCGTGTCGTGGAACAAGCTGCGCAAGGTGCAGACCACAGCCGATGGCGAGGGTCGTTGGGCCGTGAAGGTTGATACCCCTGCCGCTACGTTTGAGCCGCAGACCATCACCATCAGCGATGGCGAGGTGCTTAAACTCAGCAATATCCTTATCGGTGACGTATGGGTATGCTCTGGCCAGAGTAATATGGAGATGCCCGTCAAAGGCTTTGGTCGTCAGCCTGTTGAGAATTCGATGGATTATATCCTCTCGGCAGCCAAGGAGGCTAATCGCATCCGTATGTTTACCGTGAAGCGTGCCCGCTCATACAATGAGGATAAGGAGGATTGCGAGGGTGGCGAGTGGTTCTGCGCATCGCCGCAGAGCGTGGCAAATATGTCGGCTACGGCATATTTCTTCGCCTACAACCTTGCCAATGCAGTCGATATTCCCATTGGTATCATCACTACAAATTGGGGCGGTACCCGCGTGGAGTCGTGGATGCCTATGTCGGCTTTGGAGGATGTGCTCACAAAGGAGCAGATTGAGCATAAGCACACCGTACACAGCATCAAGCCTACGGAGTTGTATTGCGCCATGATTGCCCCCATTCGTAACTATACGGCTAAGGGTTTTCTGTGGTATCAGGGTTGCTCAAACCTTGAGGATAACGACCACTACGACACAATGATGGCACGTATGGTGCAGCAGTGGCGTGAGGATTGGGGCGACAAGGAGAATGCGATGCCTTTCTACTACGTAATGATTGCTCCCTACATCTACAAGGGCTCGAATGAGATTGCATACCCGCTATTCGTTGAGAATCAGGTGCGTGCCCTCTCGAAGATTCCTAACTGCGGTATGGCCGCTACAACCGATATAGGCGAGGAACGATGCATCCATCCTGCAAAGAAATTTGAGGTTGGTCAGCGCTTGGCGGCTTTGGCTTTGGCGCAGACCTATGGCCAGCAGGGCTTCGAGCCTAAGGCTCCGCAGATGGTTGCCTATGATATTAAGGATGGCAAGGCAAAGATTAAGATGAGCAACTGCGACATGGGCCTCAGTCCGTGGTATGGCGAGCCTGTTACGGGCTTCGAAATTGCAGGTCAGGATAAGGTGTTCCATAAGGCCGAGGCAACGATCTCTGCTCAGCAGGAGGTGACAGTGTGGAGCGATAAGGTGCCGCAGCCTGTGGCTGTACGTTACTCGTTCCGTAACTTTGCTCCGGGTAATCTGAAGAATCTCTTTGGTGTTCCCGCAGTTCCGTTTCGTACCGATGATTGGAACGATGTAAAATAAGAAATCGTCTAACATGGCTCTTTTGGCGTCTGGCTTGTGTGTGAAATGCTCGCATACGCCATGGTATGCTCCGCTTTCGCCCTCTACGACCAGCCTCAAAATAGCTCTTGTTATGCAATTTCTTAGGTTTTTCCTATAACTTGGGAACCTGCCCACATCCAGCTGGGCGGGTTCTCGTTTTTTGTAGAGTGGGGGTAACGGCGGTGAAAAGTTGGATAAAAAGAGTTTTTATCTCCGAAAAAACATAATAATTCGGTTTAAGTGTCGTTAGATGAAAAAAAATGTGTAATTTTGCACGATTATTACCCTGCAAGGCAGTTGTAAAGGATTCAGTATGAAACAAAAATTATCTTACATTGCGGTTTTTGCCGCAGTAGTTGTGGCTTTTTGCGGTTGTACAAGCATACAGCGAATCATCAAGTCGGGTGATGCCGATTTGATTTATGATCGCGGTGTATTGTTCTATAATGCCGAGAAGTGGCAGAAAGCTATCGCTCTGTTTGAACACTGCGAGCCCTACTATAAGGGTACGCTTAAGGAGGATACCATCAAGTTTTACACGGCTCGCGCCCACTTTAAGAATGGTGACTATATGACCTCTTCGGAGCAGTTTGATGACTTCCGTCGTAGCTTCGGACGTAGTGCGTTTATCGAGGATGCGGAGGCTTTGTATGCTGTCAGCCTTTATAACATGTGTCCCGTTCCTGAGCGAGACCAGACCAATACAGCTCGAGCTTTGGTGGCTATCTCGGAGTTCATGTCACACTATCCTGAGAGCGATCAGCGTTCGCTGTTTGAGGAGATGACAAAGGACCTTACATGGCGTTTGCACGAGAAGGCGTATATCAATGCATACACCTATTACAAGATTGAGCGTTATAACTCGGCTATCATCGCCTTCCGTAACGCATTGCAGAAGTATCCCGACTCACATCGTCGCGAGGATTTGATGTACTACACTGTTAAGTCTGCCTTCCTGTTGGCCGAGAACTCGGTTGCAGCGAAGCAGTTGGACCGCTATATGGCGGCTCTCGACTCTTACTATACGTTCGTGATGGAGTTCCCCGAATCGAAGTATAAGGATGAGATGGACCACGTGGCCGATGTGTCAAAGCGCTTTATCGAGAAGAATAAGAAGGAAGAGTAACAACGAAAATTACACATACAACAATATGGAGATTAAGAAGAACATTCCCAACAACACCGTTACCCGCAAGCTTGTCGATTTGGATAAGGATACGGGTAATATCTACGAGAGCATCAACATCATCGCTCGCCGTGCTAACCAGATTTCAACCGAGTTGAAGACTGAGTTGAATCGTAAGCTGGCCGATTTCTCGTCACCCACCGACACTATGGAGGAGACCTTCGAGAATCGTGAGCAGATTGAGATTTCGCGCTACTACGAGCGTCTTCCCAAGCCTGTTATCATCGCAACGGAGGAGTTCCTCGATGATGAGATCTACTACCGCAAGGGCGATAAGTAAAAATCTGTCTAACAAGACTGTCACAATGTCTTGAAAATTTCCTTTGTATGTTGAAGGGAAAACATATTATTTTAGGTATTACGGGTAGCATAGCCGCTTATAAGTCGGCTGTGCTTTGCCGTTTATTGGTAAGCGCAGGTGCCGAGGTAAAGGTGGTTATGACCGAGCTTGCCAAGCAATTCATTACGCCACTCACGATGGCCACTCTCTCGAAGAATCCCATTCTTGTCGAGTTCTTCAATCCGGAGAATGGCGAGTGGAACTCACACGTCAAGTTGGGCGAGTGGGCCGACCTCTATCTCATAGCTCCCGCTACGGCAAATACCATGGCCAAGATGGCTTCGGGCGTAGCTGATAATCTGCTGCTTACGACCTATCTCTCGGCACGATGTCCTGTCGCTGTGGCTCCCGCTATGGATTTGGATATGTATGCCCATACGGCTACGCAACGTAATATGGCGCAGCTGCGAGAGGATGGTGTGCATATCATCGAGCCCGGCTCAGGTTTCCTCGCAAGCGGTCTTGTGGGCAAGGGGCGTATGGCCGAGCCGCAGGATATTGTGGAGGCTGTGGAGGCCCTCTTTGACGAAAAAAAAAAGAGCTTAGAGGGTAAGCACTTCTTGGTTACGGCTGGCGCTACCATCGAGGCTATCGACCCCGTGCGATTTATCTCAAACCACTCGTCTGGCAAGATGGGTTATGCCGTGGCGGAGTCTTTGGCTATGCGTGGCGCAAAGGTTACGCTTGTTAGCGGTCGTACATCGCTTGAGTGCCCGAAGGGTGTGGAGAGGGTAGATGTACTCTCTGCCGAGCAGATGTATGAGGCTTGCAATGCGGTATTTGAGCAGACCGATGGTGCTGTGATGTGTGCCGCTGTGGCAGACTATACGCCGCAGACGGTTGCCGATGAGAAACTCAAGAAGGGCGATGGCGATATGTCGATTGCCTTGAAGCGCACGAAGGATATTGCCGCATCGCTGGGCGCAAAGAAGGGTAGCAGGGTGCTTGTTGGCTTTGCTATGGAGACGCAGAATGAGAAGGAGAATGCGCAGTCAAAGTTGGAGCGCAAGAACTTCGATTTCATCGTTTTGAACTCTCTGCGTACCGAGGGCGCTGGATTTCGTGGCGATACTAATGTGGTGACACTTATCGATAGCGATAGCAGCGAGGAGCTGCCGCTGATGTCTAAGCACGATGTTGCTGAGCGCATCGTGGATAAAATTGAAAATCTGTTATAGGAGAGAATATGTTGCGAAGACTTACTGTTGAGAATTATGCGTTGATTGATAAGCTCGATCTTCAGCTTGATGCCCACCTGAACATCATTACTGGTGAGACGGGTGCCGGTAAGTCTATTCTTTTGGGGGCGTTGGGGCTGTTGCTCGGCAATAAGAACGAGAGTGGCACCTTGCGCGATCAGGAGCGTAACTGCATTATCGAGGGCCAGTTCGATATCGAGGGTTATGGCCTGGAGCCATTCTTTGAAGATAACGATATAGACTATGAGGCGCAGACGGTTATCCGCCGTATGATTTCTCCCTCTGGCAAGAGTCGCTCATTCATCAATGATATGCCCGTACAACTAACTCTTTTGCGTGAGTTGGGCGAGCGGTTGATTGATATACATTCGCAACATCGTAATATGATTCTCTCGAACGAGGCTTTCCGTACGTCGGCTGTCGATACTTTGGCAGGGGCTGGTGAGTCGGTCGAGAAGTACAAGAAGATATATGCCGAACTTCGTCAGGCAGAGCGTGAATTGGAGCGCATGATTGCTGAGGCGGACTCACTTCGCAAGGACGAGGAGTGGTTGCGCTATCAGGTGGAGGAGTTCGAGGCTGCTGCGTTGAAGGCGGGCGAGTTGGCCGAGGCTGAGGAGGAGCTTACGGTGCTGGAGAATGCCGACCAGATTGGCGAGGCCCTTGCTGCGGTGCGCAATATCTTGGATGCCGAGCAGATAGGAGTGCTGGAGCAGTTGTCGGCTGCGGAGAATGCTGTTCTGCGTGTCAGCCGTAACTATCCGCAGGGTGAGGATATTGCCTCGCGTCTGCACTCTGTTGTTCAGGAGTTGAAGGACTTGGGACAGACGGTGACTGACGATAGCGAGCGTATTGAGGCAAATCCCGAACGTTTGCAGAAGTTGACCGACCGTGTTAACCTGATATATTCGATGTGCCAGAAGCATCGCGTACAGACTCTCGATGAGCTTATTGCGGTTGGTGAGCGTCTGGCCGAGCAGTTGAATGCCATCACTCATAGCGATGAGAATATCGAGCGTCAGCGTGAGAAAATCGTCTTGTTGCGAGATAAGGCCGAGAAGTGTGCCGAGAAGATTCACTCGTTGCGAGAGAAGGCCTCGAAGGGTATGTCGAAGAGCATTGCATCGACGCTGATGTCGTTGGGTATGCCTGAGGCGCAGTTTATGGTGGAGGTTGTAGATGCAGGCGAGCTTATGCCGTCGGGACGCGACCATATCCGTTTTATGTTCACAGCCAATGGCCGTATGGCAATGCAGCCTGTTGAGAAGATTGCATCGGGTGGTGAGGTGTCGCGTGTGATGTTGGCGCTGAAGGCATTGCTGGCCGAGAAGTCGAAGCTGCCAACAATCATCTTTGATGAGATTGATACTGGCGTGTCGGGCCGTATTGCCGATGCTATGGGCGATATTATCAGTCGCCTGGGCGAGAATATGCAGGTGGTGGCTATCACTCATCTGCCGCAGGTGGCGTCGAAGGGTAAGTCGCATTTTGTCGTATATAAGCAGGATAGCCGTACTAATATATCTCGTCTTGGCGATGACGACCGTATTACCGAAATTGCCAAGATGCTCTCAGGTAGCGAGATTACCGCAGCTGCCTTGTCGCAGGCGCGTATCTTGTTGGGCGTAGAGCCTAAGAGTACACTCTTTTAGAACTAACCTAACCCTTGAACATATGAAAAAGATTCTCATCGTGACCTTGCTGGCCATCTCCACTATCTTTTGTGGATGTTCAGAGCGTCAGCAACTCAAATTATCACTTCGTAAGGCCTTGAAGGTGGCCGTAGCACACGAAAAGGCGCAGGCAGAGCATATGTTACCGTTGGAGGGCAAGCTCCCGAAATCATTTGAAAAAGGAGAGATTATCATCTCCAATCCTCAGAGCTGGACCAGCGGATTCTTCCCCGGAGTATTGTGGTTGCTCTATGAGCATACGGGCGATGAGCAGCTGAAGGAGTATGCCGATGTGTTCACACGCCGTTTGGAGGTGTTGAAGGATTATACAAAGACGCACGACTTGGGATTTATGGTCTTCTGCTCGTATGGCAATGCCTATCGCTTGACGGGCGACCCCTACTATAAATCCATCATCGAGCAGGCTTCGGCAGCATTGGCGACACGTTTTAATCCTACGGTGGGGTGTATCCGTTCGTGGAATACGGGGCGCAAGGTGAATCCAGAGTTGGACTTCATGGTTATCATCGACAACATGATGAATCTGGAGATGCTGGAGTGGTGTGGCTATCACGACATCACTCGCAAGCATGCCGATACAACCATCAAGAATCACTTCCGCGAGGATAATAGCACTTATCACGTGGTTGCATACAACAAGCTTACTGGCGAGGTAGTGGAGAAGCGTACCGCTCAGGGATTCTCTAACGACTCGGCTTGGGCACGTGGTCAGGCGTGGGGCCTGTATGGTTATACGATGATGTATCGCACAACGGGCGAGCAGCGCTATTTGGAGCAGGCTGTCAAGATTGCCGATTATCTGTTGCCGCGCCTTCCCGAAGATGCAATTCCTAATTGGGATTACGATGCCGATGTGCAGATGAAGGATTCGTCGGCAGGAGCTATTATGGCCTCTGCGCTGATTGAGTTGTATGGCTTCACGCAGAATAAGGAGTACCTCTCTACGGCCGAGCGTCAACTCCGCTCGCTGAGTTCCGACTCATACCTTGCTCCGTTGGGTGAGAATGGTTATTTTATCTTGAAGCATGGCGTGGGCCACCTCCCTGGCAACACGGAGATTGATGTTCCGCTGTCGTATGGCGACTACTACTTTGTGGAGGCCGCAATGCGTTATCTGGCGTTGTAAAAATCTTTTTTCAAATATTAGAGTCTGTTCGGTGCTAATGCCGAACAGACTTTTTTTGTGTACATATATTCCCGCGAGAAACTATTTTCGTTTTGTTCTATTTGTACACAGAATATCACGAAAGGACGCGGGAGGTATTCGTAAGGTACGACGGAGTGTTCGATAAGTACAATCGCCGAAAAATATTATAATTGGATTTTGTAATTTTGGTTACGAATAAACAACAAATTAAAACACGTGGTTATGGATATTTTATTAATTGGCGGTATTGGTACAAGCGAGATTTTGTTAATCGTATTTGTTATGTTATTGCTGTTCGGAGGAAAGAAACTGCCCGAGTTGATGCGAGGTATGGGGCGTGGCATACGCGAGTTTAAGGATGCGGTAAATACTACGTCGGAGGAGGTGCAGATAGACTCTACGAAAGAGAGGTAATAGAATGAGCTCTATCATAAATCCACGGTATTTGGATTTAAGCGGTTTTTTATTGTCGTTGCCTGCGGAGTTCTTTGCGTTGCCGTATGAAAAGGTGTTGCGAAGTGGTCGAAACGAGGTGCGACTCTTTACGGTTGATGGCCAGAGGGTTGTAGTGAAGAGCTTTTGTAGGATTTCCGCGCTGAATCGAGTGGTATATGGAACTTTCCGCCAGAGTAAGGCTATGCGTGCATATTATAATGCCTTGAAGCTGACGCAGTTGGGTTTTGGCACGCCTGAGCCTATTGCGGCTATCGATGTGCGACGGCATGGCCTGCTTAGGCAGAGTTTCTATGTCTATGCCTACTCGGATTATGGCGATATGAATGAGCTGCTTGAGCACTATCCCGACAAGCGATTGGAGCCTCTTCTCGACTCGTTGGCGGCTTTTATCCATCGAATGTATGAAGCTGGTGTGTTGCACCATGACTTTAATGTTATGAATCTTCTCTACCGCCGTTGTGAGGGTGGGGAGTACGATTTTCAGCTGATTGATATTAACCGCATGGATTTTCGTCGTAGGCTATCCGCACGTCAACGACTGAGTAACCTGCGCCGTTTTAACTATAAACCTGCTGCCTATCTCTATCTCCTTGAACGTTATGCCGAGATGACGAAGATGGATTGCGAAATGACTCAACTGCGTGGTATGGGGTTTCGTCTGTTGGATACGCTTTGGCACAAGATGAAGCAACGGATAAAGACTCTGTTGTAGGATGAATAAAATTTTATATATACTTGTATTATTGGCTTTTACCTCGTGTGTTGAGTATCATCCCTATGATACAAATATTACAGGAAATACAAACGTCAATGCAAAAAACATAGCCCTTATAGAACAGCAGACCGATGGCAAGCGGTCGATAACTTTTGCCGTGCTGAGCGATTCGCAACGCTGGTATGATGAATTGGAGCAGGCTGTTCGGTTGATAAATGAGCGAGATGATATAGATTTTGTCATTCACACAGGCGATCTCTCCGATTGGGGATTGCGCAGTGAGTTTGAGATACAGCGAGATATACTTGATGGGTTGGATGTCCCGTATGTCTGTCTATTGGGCAACCACGACTGTTTAGGTACTGGATATAAGATTTTTCAGGAGGTCTTTGGGAATTTAAATACTGCATTTACGGCTGGTAATGTTCGTTTTGTATGCCTGAATACCAATTCGTTGGAGTTCTCGGCTACGGATGCCGTGCCTAATTTTTGTTTTATAAGGTCGGAGTATGAAAATTTCCCCACTAAAGCCGAAAAGAGTGTGGTTGCCATGCACTCCTATCCGTATAGCGACCAGTTTAATAACGATGTGGCGCTGATGTTTCAAGAGCATCTCAGGCAGTTCCCTTCGTTGCAGTTCTGCGTGCATGGCCACGGACACCGTTACCGTCAGGAGGATATATTTGGTGATGGGATATATTACTATGAGTGCCCCAATGCTGGCAGTAGTGCCTATCTTGTCTTTACATTAAATGATGATGGATATGAGTATGAAAAGGTCGATTTTTAGGTTTTTTGTCACGGTCGTTACTCTCTGTTTGCCTTTTATTTGCCATGCAGGCGGAGAGAAGGGTGGCGTTAGGTTAACAAATCGCCTTCATGCCGATTATCAGGGGTGGGAGCGTATGATTCCTACGCACGCAAAATTACAATACGCGGGAGGTATGGGATTTCTCTCGGCGGGCGTAGGTTGGGACTATGGTCGGCAGAATCGCTGGGAGACTGATTTGATGGTCGGCTTCCTGCCCAAGACCTATTCCGATAGGTTTCATATGACATTCACTCTGCGGCAGAACTATATCCCGTGGAGTATTAACTTAACTCCACGGTTTGCTATCGAGCCATTCTCGTGTGGTATATATGGAAATATTATTTCGGGTGAGCGATTTTGGCTAAAGGGGCCAGAACGCTATCCCGGTGAGAGTAGTTATTATAAATTCTCCTCGCGATTACGATTTCATTTCTATGTGGGACAACGCTTTACGCTCTTTACTGATATGTCGTCGACGCTGAGGGCGCTGTCGTTGTATTACGAGCTGAGTATCAACGATTTGATGGTGGTGTCGAAATTCAATAATCGCACGTTGGAACTCTCCGATGTGGTGCATTTCTCACTCGGAGTAAAGGCTCAGCTGTTTGGCAATTAATTATTTCTTTGTGGTAACAGGGGCTTTGTATGCGTGGCGGAACGACGGTCGCTTGTCGGTGGGGAAGTCGGCGGGTACTTTCTGCTTCACCTTACCCGTTGCTGCCCACTCCGTTCCTCGTAACAGCAAGGTCTGAAATCCTGCACATTGCATAGCTGGATTATCATCCAACGAAGGTCCGCAGTGGCCGAGCATGATGTGGAAGATGCGTGCCTTGCCGTAATCGACCGTAAAGACGAGCGGCTCCTCACGTCCTGAGCCACCCGTAGCCGCATCGGCATAACCTGAATAGAGCAAATCCTTAATATTTGCAGGACCACGCATGCGGTCGTACATCTCGTCACGAGCGTGTATCCAGTTATTAGGCAGGCCTTTGGTTATGGGGTGCTTCTCGTTACGGCAGTGCATAGGGTATTCGCGCTGCTGGCCGTGCGAGCCTCCCGTGCCCGGACCGTTATCCAGTACGCCTATGCCATTTATAAGGTAGTAGTAGGGTCCCGACTTCTCATCGCGACCTTCCCAACCTCCGAGGGCTATTATCTTGTTAAACTCCTCCCATTGGGCAAAGGCGTTGTCGGCAGCATGATATACCACCACGCCACCTCCGCGCTTTACATACTTTACAAAGGCCTCATCAGTCTGCTTGGGCCAGCGGTCGCCGTTGTAATCCAACACCACGACATCATACTTCTCAAAGTCGGGCGTAAAACCACTCATATCACCTCCTGCGGGCTCAGTGAGAACGATGTCGCACTCAAACAAACCCGACTGGTCGAGGATAAGACGCAAAACACGGTGGCTGACCTGCCAATTATGGTTGTTTTGGCCTGAAACAATCAGAGCCTTCAACCTCTTTGTTTTAGCCTCAGCATGATGTGGAGTTATGATAAGAAGTGCGGCAAAAACCGCAACGAGGAGTCTGATGAGAGATTTCATTGTATTGTAAGTTTGGTTATTTTTAACAAATTTAATGAAAATTAGCCATTTAACAAATCTTACGAATAAAAAAGTGCGCCACCCGCAAGGGTAACGCACCTTTGATTGCTATGATAATCTTATATTCGATTACATCATGCCGCCCATGCCGCCGCCCTGAGGCATAGCAGGCATTGCGGGAGCGTCAGTCTTCTTGTCTGTCAAAACGCACTCGGTTGTGAGGAACATTGAAGCGATTGATGCAGCGTTCTCCAAAGCTACGCGAGATACCTTTGTGGGGTCGATGATACCTGCTGCGAGCATATCCTCGTAGCGGTCGTCGCGAGCGTTGTAACCCATAGTGCCCTCGCTCTCCTTAACCTTGTTAACTACAACTGAACCCTCGCCACCAGCGTTGGCAACAATCTGACGCAAAGGCTCCTCGATAGCGCGCTTAACAATCTGGATACCTGTTGTCTGGTCCTCGTTCTCGCCCTTGAGGTTCTCCAATGCAGCTACGGCACGGATGTAAGCCACGCCACCGCCCGGTACGATACCCTCCTCTACGGCAGCACGTGTTGCAGCCAAGGCGTCATCTACGCGGTCCTTCTTCTCCTTCATCTCAACCTCGGTAGCAGCACCTACGAACAATACTGCAACACCACCTGAGAGCTTAGCCAAGCGCTCCTGCAACTTCTCGCGGTCGTAGTCAGACTTAGCAGACTCCAATGCGCCACGAATCTGTGCGATACGAGCCGAGATAGCCTCCTTCTCGCCAGCACCGTCAACGATAGTTGTGGTCTCCTTGTTCATAGTAACCTTCTCAGCCGAGCCGAGCAACTCAACGGTAGCATCCTCCAACTTCATACCCTTGTCGGCAGAGATTACGGTACCACCTGTGAGGATTGCGATATCCTCCAACATATCCTTACGACGGTCGCCGAAGCCCGGAGCCTTGCAAGCTGTAACCTTCAGCGCACCACGCAACTTATTCATAACCAATGCAGAGAGAGCCTCGCCGTCAACATCCTCAGCGATGATCAAAAGCGAGCGGCCATTCTGTGCTACGGGCTCCAAAACGCCCATAATCTCCTTCATTGTAG
>CAYLRH010000013.1:0-12001 GCA_964385905.1 uncultured Alistipes sp. | reverse complement strand
GCGCAGTACCTCAATTGCCCTCATCGTCACGATGGCGACTCGTGTGGCGTGTGCCCCAGCTGCCAGCAGATTGCACAGCTGGCACATCCCGATCTGCACTTCGTCTTCCCCGTCAATAAGCAGGGCAAGAAGTCGGGCGAGGTGGTGCTCAGTAGTGACTTTATGCCCCTTTGGCGCGAGATGATGGCCGACACGGGCGGCTATTTCACCCGCCAGCAGTGGTACGACCGTTTGGATTTGGGCAAGACCTTGCAGGGTATGATTTCGGCTAAGGAGGCCGACGAGATTATCCGCCGCTTGTCGTTCAAGTCATTCGAGTCGGAGTATAAGGTTATGATTGTCTGGCTGCCTGAGATGATGAACGAGGAGGCCGCCAATAAGATTTTGAAAATCCTTGAGGAGCCGTGGGAGAAGACCATCTTCCTCTTGGTCAGCGAGCGTCCCGACCGCCTGCTGCAAACCATCCTCTCGCGTACGCAGGAGGTTGCCGTACCACGTCTTACGGTCGAGGATTTGATGCCGCTGGGTGTGGGTGATGAGCAACAGTGCCGTAATCAGGCGCGTTTGGCTGCGGGCGATTTGATTGAGATGCGCCGCCTTACGGGTGGCGACGAGGATGCTGTGCGTGAGGAGAGTTTCGAACTCTTCTGCCGCCTTATGCGCCTCTCGTATAACGATAAACACCTCGAACTCATCGACTGGGCTGACGAGGTGGCACAGCTCACGCGCGAGCAACAACGCTCAATGCTTCTGCATGCGGCGCGTCTTTTGCGCGAGAGCTATATGCTCCATGCCGGTTTGGGTAGCATCAGCTATCTGTGGGGCGAGGAGGCTAAGTTCTGCAATAACTTTGCCCCCTTCATCGGCAACCAGAACATAGAATTTTTGATTGGCGAGATTGAGTCGGCCATGCGTCAGATAAGCCAGAACGGCAATGCACGCATCGTCTTCACACACTTTGCCCTCGCCGTCAGCAAACAGATAAACCGCCTGCGCTGATGAGTCGTGTTGTTCTGCTTACGGGCAGCAATGCCCCCAATCGGGAGGCTGTGTTGAGCCTTGCGGCCGAGTTGCTCACCCGCAAGATTGGCGTGCTGGAGCAGTCGTCGGGCATTTATAGCTCCGCACCTTGGGGCTTCCACGCCGAGCAGATGTTTTCCAATCAGGCGCTTGTGCTGCAAACCGCGCACACGCCCATCGAGGTGCTGGATGCGGCTCTTGCCACCGAGCAGGAGGTGGGGCGCGATAGGGTGCAGGAGCAGGCCGAGAAGGCACTCTCAGGCGAACGTTACGCCTCACGTGTGGTGGATGTGGATGTTATGTTTTATGACGATGAGGTCATACACACGCCCCGCCTTACGGTGCCACACCCGCTGCTGCACGTGCGTGAGTTTGCTTTGGAGCCACTGTGTGAAGTTATGGGCGACTACCGCCACCCCGTGCTGGGCAAGACGCTTAACGCGATTTACGAAGAGTTGAAGGGCGCAAGCCTCAAATGATAGAGTATGAAGAGATTTTTTATAAATACAACCTTGCTGCTTGTTGCGGCCTTTATGCTGCACGGCTGCTTTAAGGATACGGTGAGCTACACCCGCTTCCAGCTGGCCATCTACGACCAGGCGGATGCCGATGGCCCGTTCAATAAGGCGCAGAGTATCGACTCCTACGCCTTCTATGTCGATACCACCGAGTGGTATATCGCCTCGTGGGAGGATGCTGTGGCACACCGCATCACCAATAAACTCTCTGGCCAGACGCTCGATACGCCCGATGTCGTGGGCGAGTTTGATGCCGAGGCCGAGTATCAGGCCACCTTGCAGGTCGAGCAGCAGACCTCGATGCTCGTTGTTGTCAACCCTGAGCTCAAGCTATATGCCTACCGCAAGTATGAGCTTCCGGAGAACTTAGCCGACATCTACGCCAAGCTCTATATGGCCGCATGGCGTCCCACCCACTCGTCGTCGGGATGGAGTGTTGTAAACCGATTCTACACCACCGACACCCCTGCGGAGGAGCAAGTAACAGAATAAAACCAAGATGATGAGAAGAGAAAACCGCTACGATATTATCCCCGCACGTCTGGCTACGGCCATCGTGCTGTTGCTTTTCGGTGGAGCGTTCCTTTCGCGCTGTGCCTCTATCGGCTCGCCCTCTGGTGGCCCGAAGGATTCGTTGGCACCCACTATCATGGCCGTTACGCCCGAACTGAATACCACCAACTTCAAGAGCGACCGCATCTACATCGCTTTCGACGAGTATGTGCAGCTCAAGGACCAGCAGAAGGAGATTTACACCTCGCCTGCCATGCGCAAGAAGCCTAAGGTTACGCTGCGTGGACGTGGTATCCATATCCAGATTGAGGATGATTCGCTCATGCCTAACACCACTTACGCCATCGAGTTCGGCTCGTCGATTGTCGATAACAACGAGAGCAATCCTCTCCATGGCCTGCGTTATGTGTTCTCTACCGGCCCCGATATTGATTCGCTGGTGATGTCGGGCTATACCGAGGATAGCGAGAATCTGGACTCTATGGGCCGCACCTTCATCTATTTCTTCGAGGCAGACTCCATCGACAAGCAGAATACCTACGATTCGACGATGTTCAAGTATAAACCCTCGAAGATTGCCCGCGCACAGAAGAACGGTATCTTCATTGCGCAGAATCTCAAGCCTGTCGATTACCGTATCTACGCCTTCTACGACAGCAACGACAACCAGACCTACGAGCCCTCTATCGACAAGGTGGGCTTCCTGGATGAGGTTTATAACCCCACCTCTATGCCTGAGTTTACCGTCTGGTACGACTCCGTACGTCGTTACTACTCGGCCGACCCGCAGCTCTACCTGCGTATGTTCACCGATGTGAGCTTCAGCCGCCAGTCGTTGAAGGAGTCGCAGCGCCCCGAGCAGCATAAGCTCCTGCTCTACTTCGGTGCCCCGCGTCCTGAGATTAAGAAACTGGATATCGAGGGTGTTCCTTCCGATAAGATAATCATCGAGCCCATCACCGAGGGCCGCGATACGCTGGCATTGTGGCTCGGCGTGGAGTCGGAGCAGTTGCCCGATACGTTGCGAGGCTCGATAACATATATGAAGCACGACTCGGTGCGTGTGCTGCGCGAATCTACCGAGGAGATAAAGCTCCCGTGGCGACGTGTCGAGAGCCGCGAGGAGGAGCGTGAGCGCGAACGATTGGAGAAGGCCAAGGCCAAAGCTGAGTCAGAGGGCAAGGAGTGGCATGAGCCCCCGCGCCCCTCTACCTTCAAGGTCGTGAAGCCAACCTCCAAGACAGAGGTGAATCCTGAGGAGGACCTTGAGCTGGAGTTCGCCACACCGCTGACACGTTTCGACAGCACGTCGTTCGAGCTTCTGTCGTGGGGCGAGAAGAAGGATACCGTGCGTGAGAAGGTCACCTTCCGTGCCGATTCAATCAACCCCCGCAAGTGGCGTATGCACTCGCGCTGGTTGCCCGAACGTGAGTATAAACTCTATATCCCCACCGATGCACTTGCCGACATCACGGGCGAGGGCAACGACTCCATTACGCTCAACCTCACCGTTGCTGATATCAATAAATATGCTACGCTGAAACTCAACGTCGTGCCTCGCACCCCCGGTGCGGTGTATGTCGTGCAGCTGCTTGACTCGTCGAATAAACTGCTGCGCGAGTTGCGCGATATAGGCGAGGGCAACCATACCATCAACTACGTTCCTGCGGGCGATTTGCGTATCCGCATCATCGAGGATATGAACGGCAACGGCAAGTGGGATTCGGGCAATATGGTCGAGCGTCGCCAGAGCGAGCGTGCCGAGTTCTATAAGAACGACAAGGAGGAGGAACTCTTTACCACCAAGACGGGCTGGGAGTTCGAGTTTGCCTTCGATATGGCCAAATTGTTCGCCCCCGTAACCATGCAGGAGCTTATCGAGCGCCTCGACAAACGCGAGATGGTGCGCCTGATGAAAGAGGAGGAGCGTCGCCGCAAGGCAGCTGCCAGCAAGCAGAACGACGATGGCCACAACCACGGCAATAGCGGTATGGGCGGCATGATGGGCGGCCTCGGAGGTATGATGGGCGGTTCGGGCGGCAGTGGTTCGAGCTTGCAGAATATATCGGGTGTAGGACGACGATAAGAACTAATAATGATGAAGATGAAACATAAGATACTCAAAACTCTGCTCTGTGCCGTTGTCGTAGGCTTTGCCGCCACGGCTCATGCACAGCACACCATAGGTGTTTCGGGCGGTATGGGCTCTTTTACCTCGCGCCTCTACCCTGAGCAGAAGACCAAGATGACAATCGGTGGCCCCAATTTCGGCCTTTCGTGGCGTTACTACTCTCTGCCACGTTTTGTGGGTGCCGTAGGTGCTGATTTGGAGTTTATGCAGCGCGGATTCTCGTTCGGCTACGCCTACTCGACCTCGATGGACGAGAATGGCATGGAGCAGCGCGAATATTACTACTACACGCGTCGCCTTAACTCCATTATGCTGCCTTTGGTGTGGCAACCGCACGTCTATCTGGCCAAGAATCATATCCGCCTTTATCTTGAGGCGGCCTTCACTCTCTCGTATAACTTCGGAGGCGACTACGAATATGAGGATACGGGCCAGAGTGGCGACTACGAGTGGAAAAATGTGCGCGACAACCGCTTCAACTATGGCCTTGCCGGAGGTGGAGGCTTTGCCCTGCTTTTCGGACGTTATGAGCTGGGTGTCCGTGCCCGTTACTACTTCGGCTATGCCGATGTGCTGCGCAATCGTAATAAGTATTACGACAACGCAACCGATGGCCCTGAGAATCCGTTTAAGCTGACGCCCCTCCGCTCGCCGCTCGATAATATAAATATTAGCGTTACGTTGGCCTACCGTTTCAATAAGGATGGTTTCGAGGAGTGGTTCTACAAGCCCAAGAAACGCGACCGCACCAAGCGTGAATTCCGATTCTCGCAGTCGGGCGATATGAAGAGCAGCAGTGGCTCACGCCGATAGAGATGAAATTATATACTTTAATGTTTTCAGAGCGTCATTGCGAGGAGCATAGCGACGTGGCAATCTATTGAGTCACTATTTCGACCGAACTATCACAATGGTAGATTCCCACATTCCCGCATAGACCATTATGAATTATTCCAACGGTCTGCTGATGCGGAAATTCGGAATGACAGCTTTATTTTACATTGCAACACTGAATAAAATGAAATAAAAGGAAAATATGGAAGCAGTACAGACAACACGTCAACAGAAAATCTCTCGCCAGATACAGCGCGACATTGCCGAGATTCTCCAGAAGGAGGGGCAGGCTATCTCACAGGGTGCTATGATTACCGTCACTACGGTGCGCGTATCGTCCGACTTCGCCTATGCAAAGGTCTATTTCAGCATCTTCCCCTTCTCGCGTAACGAGGAGATTATGGCCTCTTTGGAGAAGAACAACTGGTTTATCCGCCGCGAGTTGGGCAAGCGTATCCGCAACCAGCTTAAGGTCGTGCCTGAGTTGCAGTTCTTCCTCGACGACTCGTTGGAGTATATCGAGAATATCGACACGCTGCTGAAGGAGTAATCCGAGCTATACACTCTCTCGCATCCGCTTGCAAAGATAGCTAACCCCATGAGCTTGAAGCTGAAATATCTTATAGCAGCCCGCTATGTCCGCTCGCCCAAATCGCACTCGGTGATTAACATCATCTCGGGCGTCAGCATAGTGGCTATGGCCGTACCCGTTGCGGCCATCGTACTGCTTATGTCGATATTCAACGGCTTGGAGGATATGGGGCGTCAGCTCTTCGATGCCGCCGACCCCGATGTGAGCATCACCCCCGCCTCAGGTACCACTTTTGCCATCGATGCCATTGATGCCAATGAGCTGCGTTCGGCCGAGGGCGTTGAGGTGCTCTCGTTTGTGCTGGAGCAGAGCGCCCTTATTGAGGTGAAGAATCGTCGAACGATAGCCTCTATCGTGGGCGTTGACGACAACTATACCGATGTCATTCCCATCAAGGAGCAGCTGCTTGCCGGTACCTTCACCACCTCGCTCGATGAGGACGATTGCCTTGTTGCGGCACATGGCGTGGTGCAGGATCTCGATTTGCTCAACACCTCGGCTGTGGGACAACGCTTACGCCTCTATGCCATCAATCGCTCACGTATCTCGTCGTTGCTGCCCGTGGGTGGCTATACACGTTGTGAGCTGCCTCTGACGGGTATCTATGCCGCCAAGGTTGAGGATAAACGCTCTGTGGCTGTCACCTCGCTACGTGCCGCTCAGAGCCTGTTCAACTACCCCGACAGGGTGTCGAAGGTTATGGTAAAGCTCAGCCCCGATGCTGATGCCAATCGCGTTGCCGAGCAGATGCAAGCCGTTGTGGGCGAGGATTTTGTGGTGCGCACACGCGAGCAGAGCAACTCCATCTACCGCCTTATGGCACTCGAAAAGTGGGGCGTATTCTTCATCGCCATGGTGGTTATGCTCATCGCCTCGCTCTCGATTGTGGGCACGTTGGTGATGGTTATGATTGACAAGCGCGATGATATGCAGACTCTGCGCACGCTGGGCGCAACACGCCGTTTTGTGCAGGACATCTTCATTAGCGAGGGCCGCCTTATGGCCTTTGTGAGTCTGCTTCTCGGCCTTGTTGTGGGTGTTGTGCTGACGTTGGCGCAGCAGACCTTCGGCTTTGTGGGTATCGATGCGCAGTCGCTGATGATTAACGCCTACCCCGTGCGTCTGAGCCTTGTTGACGTGGCTCTTACGACTGTGGCCTACATTTTTATCTCATACGTGGTAATAAACCTTACGGTGCGAGCCGTTATGGACAAAAATAATGCATGATGAAACATACTCTTAGCATACTTCTCCTTGCGCTGGTGGCACTTATGACCGCCTGCAATAAGCCCAAGGAGATTCCCGATAAGGAGCTTGGCGCCATCTTTCGTGATGCCATGCTCGCTAATGCCTATCTGACGATAAACAACAACGTGAAGCTCGACTCGTTGCGACTCTATGAGCCTATTTTTGCCCGCTATGGCTATACGGCCGAGGATGTGCAGTACACCATCCACAACTTCTCACGTCGCAAGAGTGCCCACCTGAGCGATGTTGCCGAGTATATGATTCTTCTGCTCGACCGCGAGGCCAACGCCCTGAATCTTCAGGTCGCCAAGCTCGACACCATCGAGAATGTCGCCCGTCGTCGTTATACGCAGGTGCTGCGTGCCGATACCGCCATCAATGTAAAGACCGAGGCTGACTCGTCGCTTCTGCGCCATGTCATTGAGCCCGTCTATGTGGGAACATATAACATAAAGGCTCGTTATACGCTCGACTCACTCGATAAGGCTACGGGGCGTCGCTACCGCGTCTATTTCGAGCGTAGGGATAGCAGTATGCGCTCTGTGGCGGGTGGCATTGTCCAGCGCCGTAAGGAGTCTAAGTTTGACCATCGACACGAGGTCACCGAGGAGGATACCTCTTTCATGCGCCTTGTGATTGAGATGGCGCACTTTGCCGACCGCAAGCAGAAGGCCACCACGCGTATGCTAATCCACGACCTGAATGTTACCTATACACCCCCTGTCGAGGAGTGCGTCGATATGCTCTTTAGCGAGCAGAGCGGCGTGAGAATCTTCTCCGACTCACTTATCCATGCCATCGAGGAGGGGGCTCGCAAGTAATATGCGTCGTATAGCTGCACACTACCTTATCGACCGTGGTGAGGTCATGCCCCGCCCCGTTGTCACTCTCGACGATGGGGGGCGTATCCTGCGTGTTGAGCAGTGGTGTCAGCTCGACTCCTTGGCCCACACCGAGTTCTACGCTGGAGCGTTGTGTGCAGGCTTTGTCAATGCCCACTGCCACGTGGAGCTATCCTATCTTCGCGGAGCTATCGAGCGCGGCTCAGGCTTTGCAGGTTTTGCTCGTGCTATCGGTCAGGTGAGGGGAAACTTTTCGGCCGAGGAGCGCCAACGTGCCTTGCAGGCTGCCGATGCCCGTATGTGGAGCGAAGGCGTGCAGGCCGTGGCCGACATTGTGAATGGCGACAGCTCCTTTGCCACCAAGCGCCACAGTAAGATATACTATAAAAGCTTTGCCGAGCTCTTCGGCCTTAATAACGTGGCTGATACCGTTATGCCACTCTGCCAGCACGAAAACTGCTCCGCTACGCCACACTCCACCTACTCGGTGCAGGATGCGGCCTTCCGCTCGGTAGCCATGCAGGCTGCCCATGAGCCACTCTCTATTCACTTTATGGAGTCGCCCGACGAGCAGGCTCTGTACTTTGGCGAGGGCTCTCTCGCAGCGTGGTACGGTCGCATGGGGTGGGAGTGCGATTTCCTCCACTACGGCTCTCCCGCACGACGAATAACAGAGTCGTTGGAGAGGAGTCGGCGTCTGCTGCTGGTGCATAACTGCTGCGTCAGCGAAGATGATATTTTGCTGATTAACAACTATTTCGAAAATCCTGTTGCGTGGGTTTTGTGCCCCCGCTCCAACGATTATATATCGGGCCTTAAGCCCCCAGTTGAACTGCTACTCAGGCACAATGCCATGATATGTGTGGGTACTGATTCTTTGGCCTCGAACGACTCGCTCTCGATGATTGAGGAGCTGAAGATGCTCCGCGTGCCTCTTGCCGAGGCGCTAAAGTGGGCTACCATAAATGGCGCACGTGCTTTGGGCTTGGAGGCTGAGATGGGTAGCATCGAGGTTGGCAAGCGCCCTGGCATAGTGCTTATTGAGGGGGTGGAAGATACTGCTGGCCTGCATCTTACGCCTAACGCCACCTCCCGAAGATTAATATAGAATATTATGAAGAGACTCTTGTTTTTCACGCTCCTTGCCTCTATGTTCTGCATAGCCTGTAACAAGGACGAAGTCATAACCATCAAGCCCCTGCCCGTCATCACACTCGATGACGAGGACGGAGTGTATAGCGTTAAATGTGGCAAATCAATCACCCTTACCGCCTCCGTAACGAATGCCGATTCGTATGCGTGGCTTCAGGACGGCAAGGTCGTAGGCACCTCTTCCTCTTTCACGTTCAATGCCACCGAGGTGGGCACTTTCTACCTCACCTTCCGTGCCGAGAACGAGTCGGGACAGAGCGAGGAGCAGATTCGCATCGAGGTACTTGAGTTGCAATCTCCTGTTATTGGCTTCGCCTTTGACGAGCAGGGCGTTATCACCCTTGCCGTAGGTCGCGAATATACCCTCTCTCCCGATATTTTACATGCCGAGGAGGCCTCATTTGAGTGGTTGCTTGATGGCAAGAGTGTCGGCTCACAGGCCACCTATACCTGCTCCTTCTCTGCCGTCGGCGAGCACGATATGACCTTCAAGGTCACTAACGACGATGATACCGCCGAGCAGCATATTACCCTGCGTGTTGTTGACCGCCTCGCAGGTCGTGCCTTTATAGAGCCACAACGCAATGTGTCGTTGGGGCGCACGCTCTACCTCACGCCTACACTCAGCGAGTTTACGGAGCCTTCATACCTTTGGGCTGTGAATGGCGTTACGACATCTACTGATAAAATCTTCGCCTTCACCCCCTCGGCCGAGGGCGATTACACCATAACGCTCACCCTCACCGACATAGATGGCTACACCCTTTCGACCGATATTGCGGTCAAGTGCTGCCCCCTCGAAGGTACTTATAAACGTTGCCCCTGCAACTCAAGCTATGAGCTGTGGACTACGGTCTATGAGTATATGCCCGCCCCCGGACAGTTTATCAACGAGGATAAGTCGGGCTTCGACAACATAACCACCGCCGAGCAGGCCATCACTTATGCCGAGCAACGCCTCACGGATGGAAAATATCTCTCACTCGGAGGCTGGGGCGGATATGTTGTGGTGGGCTTCGACCATAGTATCCCCAGAACTGATGGCAACGAGTTTAGCATTGCAGGAAATATGTTCGATGGCTCTTCCGAGGCGGGTATCGTGTGGGTTATGCAGGATACAAACGGCAATGGCCTGCCCGATGACGAGTGGTACGAGCTGAAGGGCTCGGAGTGGGGTAGTGAGCAGCATAGCCAGAATTATGCCGTCACCTACTATCGTCCCGTTGCTGGAGGAATGAACGTACTGTGGCGCGATAATTGTCACACCGAGGGGCGTATTACCCGTAACAACACGCATACGCACGATTACTACTACCCTGCATGGGTTACCGAAGCGAGCTATACGCTTTATGGCTCGCGCCTTGCACACAATACCTCTGTTGACTCCGCAGGAAAATATACCAACAACGCTTACTCGTGGGGCTATGCCGATAATCGTGGCAGCGATGCCGACGATGCCGCCACAGCGGGCAATGCTGTGAAGTGTTACTTCTCAATCTCGAATGCCGTCAATAAGGATGGCTCTGATGCCGATTTGCAGTATGTCGACTTTGTGAAGGTGCAGAGCGCCATAAACCACGTTGCTGGCCCGTTGGGCGAGGTGTCAACCGAGGTGCTGGGCCTCGAGGATGAAACGATGTAGAATGTTAAACGATTAAATATAAATGCTTTATGGAACTTAAAGAGATTCTTTGCCGCCGTCGTAGTACGCGCAAATTCCTTGCTGGCAAGGTTGAGCACGACAAGCTTCAGCGCATTGTCGATATGGCTCTGCAAGCCCCCTCGTCACGTAATACACGCTCTACACGCCTGCTTGTTGTCGAGCAACCAGAACTGTTGGAGAAGATGTCGCAGATGCGTGACTATGGCTCATCATTTATGAAGGATGCGCAGGCCGCCATCGTTGTTATGGGCGACAAGAACGTGAGCGACTTGTGGCTCGACAACTGCGCCATCACCGCCACCATCCTCCAGCTTGCCGTCGTAGATGAGGGCCTTGCATCGTGCTGGGTACACGTCAACGACCGCCCCTGCCTGAAGGATGAGCCCGATGGAGCTAAGGCCGACGACTACCTGCGTGAGCTTCTCTCCCTGCCCGCAAACTACGGTATCCTCTGTGCCGTGGCCCTCGGCTACTCCGACTTCGAACCCAAACCCCTACCAGAGTATGAGGGCGAGGAGCGAGTAAAGTGGTTATAATCTAAAAGGCTGTCCCGCAGGACAGCCTTTTATCATAAATTAAACCAATAAAAATATTTGATACAAATTGTATCCTACTCCAATTTAAATCACACCCTGCTCCAGCATGGCCTGGGCAACCTTCATGAAGCCGGCGATGTTGGCGCCCTTCACGTAGTTGATGTAGCCGTCGGGTTGTGTGCCGTAGGTTACGCAAGCCTTGTGAATCTGCGACATGATGTAGTGCAGCTTCGCATCCACCTCCTCGGCTGACCATGAGAGGTGCTGTGCATTCTGAGTCATCTCCAAGCCTGATGTTGCCACGCCACCAGCATTTACAGCCTTGCCCGGAGCGAACAGGATACCTGCCTGCTGGAATGCCGCGATAGCCTCGGGGGTACAACCCATATTCGATACCTCGGCAGCGCACCATGTGCCATTAGCCAAAAGCTCCTTCGCATCCTCGCCCGTAAGCTCGTTCTGGAAGGCGCACGGCAGGGCGATGTCGCACTTGATGCTCCACGCCTTCTTGCCAGGGATAAATGTTGCATCGGGGAAGCGCTCGGCAAAGGGAGCAACGATGTCGCGGTTTGATGCGCGAAGCTCCAGCATATAGTCAATCTTCTCAGGTGTCATACCGTTAGGGTTGTAGATAACGCCGTCAGGGCCAGAGATAGCAATAACCTTTGCACCCAACTCGGTAGCCTTCTGCGCAGCACCCCACGCCACGTTACCGAAGCCAGAGATGGCAACCGTCTTGCCCTCGATAGACTTTCCTGCCTCGTGCAACATATGCTCAACGAAGTACAACGCGCCAAAGCCCGTAGCCTCAGGACGTACCAGCGAGCCGCCCCATGTCAGGCCCTTGCCTGTGAGTACGCCTGTGTTGTACTCGCGTGCCAGCTTCTTGTACATACCATACATATAACCAATCTCGCGGCCACCCACGCCCACATCGCCTGCGGGAACGTCG
>CAYLRH010000012.1:0-12252 GCA_964385905.1 uncultured Alistipes sp. | reverse complement strand
GTGCAGTTCCGTAGCGACTCGGTGAATAAGTACGAGCATCCCGACCCCGAACTATCATTGCGTTCACGACTGAAGAGCGCCGTGAAGCTGAACAACGCCCGCTGGGAGCCCTACGCCTTCGTGGAGCTATACACCACACTCAACGCACCCGCAGCGGTCAGCAACTACCTCAAGCAGCCGCTCAAAAGCGACAACTACATCAACCGCGTACGCGTGGGCTTGGGTACGGAGATGAAGCTCAGTAACAGCAGCAAGTTGGATTTCTATTATATGGTACACTTCAACCGCTCGTACGAGGCCCGTTACAAGGGCATCAGCAAAGACCCTGCAAACGATGGCGACCTGAAGTCTTGGGGGTTGGAGAAAAAGTGCGCGCACGTGATTTGTATCGATTACAAATTTAAGCTATAAAAAATCCCGCCACCGAGGCGGGAATTTTTAGCGAAGAATACCAATGAGAGGTTAATAAACGTTAGAAAGGAGTGAGATGAAAAAGATTTTATTATTGGTGGCGACAATCGTCATAAGCGTGGGAGCCGCAGCGCAGGAGTACACCCCAACCTACCACGAGTCATCGGACAGCGACCTGCAAGGCCGTTTCAAGGTGGGGCTGGAGATTCCCATAGGTGAGAAGGTAAAATTAGGCTGGAACGAGCAGTTGCGTACGAAGGATTCGTTCCGAAGCGTTGATAAGATTCTCTCGAGCCTGAGCGTAGCCTACACCCCCTGGAAGTTTTTGGAGGTGGGAACGGAGTATTCGTTCGTGAATGAGTGGCAGGGAAGGCAGGACGGTAGTAATATCAAGTGGCGCACAAAGCACCGCTGGAATATAGATATTACGGAGAAACTGACAGCAGGGCGTTTCGAGCTGTCGCTGCGCGAGAGGGTGCGTATGGAGTTTCGTGGCTACTCTGGCAACAAATACGAGGACCCCAACCCATTTACAACCCTGCGTACACGCCTAAAGGCGGCGTATAAGAATCCCTCGCGCTGGAAGCCATACGCTTATGTTGAGCTCTACACCACACTCAACGCCCCCGCAAAGGTGGATAACTACCTGCGTGACGAGTTGAGCCGCGACAACTACATCAACCGCGTACGAATTGTATTGGGTAGCGAGCTGAAAATCAGCAACAAGCATAAGATGGATTTTCACTATATGCTAAACCTCAACCGCACGCGTAAAACATCGTACCTCTACGATTCAGGCGATTTGAATTCGTGGTCGCTGAAAAAGGTTGCGGCGCATGTCATTTGTATAGATTATAAATTCACTTTATGATAAAACTGCGTTTTATAATACTCTGTCTGCTCGCGATAGTCGGAATAGAGAACGCCTCGGCTCAGATTTTTGAGCAGCGACTCCCGATTTACATCGTAAACGGTGAGCGCATGAGCGAGGATGAGGTGAAGGCCATACACCCTGCCGATATTGTCAGCAATGAGTTGCTAACAATAGACGAAAAGGTGATTGAGAAGTACGGCCACGATGCGGCCAACGGAGTGGTGGTCATCACCCTGCGTTACGACACGCCGGCACGCTTCGAGATTGAGGGCAAGGAGGAGAGCTTCAGCAACTACATCGCCCAGAGGGTGAAGTGGGGCAAGGCCGAGGATGTGGCACGCGTAGTGATGTCGTTCACCGTAAACGACGACGGCACGGTGAGCGAGAAGGAGGTATTAGAGGCTACCGACCGCCGACTGCTCAGCCGCATACGCAAGGCGATGACAGCCACTCCGCAATGGGTACCCGCAAAGAAGGATGGCAAAGGAATCAAGACCGACCACATATTGCGCATTACACTCCCCTTCGGGCGAACGATGCCCCGCGAGAGGGTGATTTTAATCAGATAAACTACTTACTATGAAGAGATTATGCCTACTGTTAGCAGCGGCCATAATAACCGCCTGCTCAGCACCATTCACCGTTGAGTTTCAGGACGAGGATACGGCTACAATACGTATGAGCAAGGCTCAGGAGCAGACACTATGGATACCCATCGACAACACGGCTCACGATGTGAAACTCACGCTTGAGGGCTGTGAGGCTATCACCGTACCGCTCAACGTGCGCATGGCGGTGGAGAGGGTGCAGTACTGGATGCCGCTGCATTTGGATTCATCGGTGCAAAGGATTACCATCGATGGCTGCCCGCAGCAGAGTGTGGCATGGCAGGCATTGACCGTGGGCGAGAACCCCAATGCCGAGCAGAAATACCGTCAGGTGGCGCACTACACCCCACAGATAGGCTGGATAAACGACCCCAACGGAATGGTTTACCACGAGGGCGAGTGGCACCTCTTCCACCAATACAACCCGATGGGCTCACGCTGGGGCAATATGTCGTGGGCGCACGCCGTAAGCCGTGACCTGGTAAAGTGGGAGTATCTGCCTACGGCGCTCTACCCCGATGAGCTGGGAGCGATATTCTCAGGCAGCTGCGTGATAGACAAGGATAACACCGCTGGCTTTGGCAAAAATGCTATGGTGGCCATCTACACCTCGGCGGGCCGCAAGCAGACGCAGAGCATAGCATACAGCACCGACAATGGTCGTACATTCACCAAATACGACAAAAACCCCGTCTTGGAGAGCGAGCAGGTCGATTTCCGCGACCCGAAGGTATTCTGGCACGCCCCGACCGAGCGCTGGATTATGCCTTTGGCGTGCGGCAATGCCATGGAGTTCTACTCGTCACCCAACCTGCGTGAGTGGCACTTCGAGAGCCGCTTTGGCGAGGAGTACGGCTGCCACGGAGGTGTGTGGGAGTGTCCCGACCTGATTGAGCTACCCTACAAGGAGGGCACGAAGTGGGTGTTGTTCTGCTCACTCACGAAGAGTCCCGAACATGGCTCATCGGTGCAATATTTTGTGGGCGACTTCGACGGTCACACCTTCACCTGCGACACCCCAAAGGAGTACACCGACTTTATTGGCTGGGGCCGCGACAACTATGCCATCGTGACGTGGAGCAATGCCCCCGATGGGCGCAGGATAGCCCTCGGCTGGCAAAACAACTGGCAGTACGGTGGCGACAGGGAGTTCCCGACCACCGACTACCGCGGTTACATGAGCCTACCGTGCGAACTGAAACTTATCGAGTGGGAAGGTCGCGCCAAGCTCGTATCGCAACCCGTGAAGGAGTTTGAGGCTTACCTGCAAGAGATTTATTCTCAACAAAATATCACCGTTGTGTCGCAACATAAGCTCGCAGCAGAGATTACCTCCGACGAGGTTCTGTGGATTGAGTATATGGCTGAGAATAAGGATGCTCAGGTGATGGGCATCGCGCTCTCGAACGACAAGGGCGAGCAGGTGAATATCTACTTCGACAACAAGGAGCAGGCATTCAAGGTTGACCGCACGAAGGCGGGCGAGAGTTCGTTCCACGAGAATTTTGCTGGGGTTGTGGCGGCTCCCATGTCATCGGCAAAGGAGCAGAGGGCAACCATCGTCGTTGACCACGCATCGGTGGAGTGCTTCACCGACATAAGCGCAACATCGGATTTGGTATTCCCCACGCAGGGCTATAACCACATAACCCTCTACACCATCGGCGGCGAGTCCACGGTGAAAGAGATAAAGATAAAACGCATAGAGTTATAAACGAAAAATAGGTTGCCCTGCGGGACAACCTATTTTTTATTAAACGTATTCATCGTTAGATCTGCGCCGACGCAGGCAAACGAGAGAACGGCATCACCAAAGACCTTCAGACGTTCGGGCAGGGCTTTCTGCTCCTCGTCGGTCCACTCGCCAAGAACGTAATCGACCTGATGACCACGAGCGAAGTCGCCTCCAACGCCGAAGCGCATACGGGCATAATCCTCGCGACCGAGCAGCTCCGAGATATTCTTCAAACCATTGTGACCACCCGCGCTACCCTTCTTACGCATACGCAGCTGACCAAACGGCAGCGAGATGTCGTCGGAGATGACAAGCAGGTTCTCGATAGGAATCTTCTCCTGCTCCAACCAATAGCGCACGGCCTTGCCCGACAGGTTCATATATGTCGAGGGCTTGAGCAACAGAATCTGACGGCCCTTATGTCGCAGCGTAGCGGTAGAGCCATAACGACCTGCCATAAAAGAGATATTGGATGCCTCGGCTAAGGCATCCAACACTCTGAATCCGATGTTGTGACGGGTAGCGGCGTACTCGGCGCCAATGTTACCCAGTCCTACAACAAGATATTTCATTTTCGCTCAGTAAATTACTGCTGCTGTGCTGCACGAGTTGCACGAGTTACGCGAACGGCGCAAACGGCAGTAGTTGCGGGAGTAACAAACTGAAGGTTCTCGAACTGAAGGTCGCCTACGAAGATAGTCTGGCCTACGTTCAAAGGAGTTACGTCAACAACGATCTCGTCGGGCAAATTCTGCTCCAAAGCCTTAACGGTAAGTTTACGAGCTGACTGAGCCAACTTACCACCAACCTTAACACCAGCAGCGTTACCAGTCAAACGTACGGGAATAGCGATAGCTACGGGCTTACCCTCCTGAACACGGTAGAAGTCGATGTGGAGAATCTGCTCGCGAACGGGGTGGAACTGTACCTCGCGCATTACAGCCTTCTCAACCTTACCGTCGATCTCGATCTCAACGATGTATGAGTTGGGAGTGTAGATAAGGGGCTTTACAGACTTAGTGTCAACGGTGAAAGCAACCTCCTCACCACCACCATAAAGAATACAAGGGATCTGACCCTCGCGACGGCATGCCTTAGCAGCCTTCTTACCAAAATCAGCGCGCTTAGCAGCCTGAATCTGAAGTGTTTTCATTGTGTTTTTTGTTTTTTAAGTTATTACCTGCGGCATTACTCAACTTGCAGCAGACAAGCCTCAGCAAGTCCCATTATGCCTGAATCGGGTGCAAAGGTAGTGTTTCGAGTGAGAAAAACAAAATTTTTTGAGGGTAAATTGCTAAGAATTAAGGGGAATAAGTATTATAGGGAGTATAACTCATAATGTTTATTAAAAAAAATGTTGCCCTCAAAGAGCAACATTATAATCTAACGCCAAAAGATTCTATATACTGAAAATTTCTATAACAAGAGATATTTTGAGGTTGGTCGATGTGAGCAAAACCGCAGTTTACTTAGGTAAATGAGGATTTTGCGAACGAGCCAGACGCCAAAAGAGCCTTGTTATCGGAATTTTCCTTAGAAGAGTACAAAATTAAGACCTACGTGCAAACCATGCAGATACTGCTTGTAGCCGATGTTGCCCGCCTCAAGGTCGTACTTACCCTTCAGATTGTCGCCAAACTCAGGACGACGGAGGGTGCAGCGGTAACCAATCTGCAAATCAATCTTGGTGGTCTTGGCCATCAGCACACGCATACCTACACCCGCACTACCTACGGCACCCACGGTCTTGTAGCTGCTACCGAAGTAGAGCTGGGGGCCTACGTGCAGATAGTTAAACCAGCGGGTACGGTGCTGGCGCGTAACGGGGCCGTAATAGACCTTGAGTGTACCGAGGATGGGCCACATGCTCATTTTGTCGACATACATAAATCCCGACTCCACGCCTGTAACAACATGCTTACCCAACTTGTAGCCATAGCCTAACCAAACGCCACCGCCTGAGAAGCTGGGCTCGCCATCGTAGTTATAGGTCTCGTCGTAATCCTTATAGTGGATACGATTCTGCATACCGAAGGTCATGTCGTAGCCACCACCAAAGGTAACGGTCCACTTGCGCTCTGTATTCTCGAGGTCGTAGTCGCGTACCTCCTTCTTTTTCTTGTATTTAGGTATGTAGTAGCTCTGCGCCTCGGCTGCAACGCCGCAACACATAACCGCCAATACCAAAAGCATCAAAAACTTTTTCATCTGCATATTTTTTACTCCGCATTTACACTCCTCAGCTCTTTGCCACGCCCAACGGCTTGGCACTTACTCTCACTAACGAGCCACGATGCGGTTTTATTTTATTCCTCTGACATTTTTCTCCCACGCCCACGCTGAACGCAGTGTGTCGTCCAACGAACGTTCGGCCTTCCAGCCCAGCTCCTCATTAGCCAGCGTGGTGTCGGCCCAGATAGCTACAACATCGCCCGGACGGCGGGGTGCAATCTTATAGTTGAGCTTCAGTTCGTTCACACGCTGGAAGCTCTCAACCAACTCCAACACCGACACGCCATTGCCTGTGCCGACGTTGAAAATCTCATACTTCTGCTTGTTCTTATCCTCAACCATACGTGTGATAGCCACAACGTGAGCCTTAGCCAAGTCCACCACATCGATGTAGTCGCGCAAGCACGAGCCATCGGGGGTGTCGTAGTCATCGCCAAAGACGCTCAGGCACTCGCGGATACCTGCCGCAGTCTGCGTGATGAAGGGAACGAGGTTCTGCGGAACACCGCGCGGAAGCTCGCCGATGAGTGCCGAGGGGTGCGCACCAATGGGGTTGAAGTAACGCAGGGCGATACCCTTCAAGCCATCGTAGGCATTAACCGCATCGCGCAGGATATCCTCACACATCTGCTTGGTGTTGCCGTAAGCCGATGTTGCGGGCTTGCGGGGTGTGAGCTCCGTAACGGGCAGCTCGTCGGCCTCGCCATAGACCGTTGCCGATGAAGAGAAGACGATATTGGGACGAGAGAACTCGCGCATAAGCTCCACCACATTCATGAACGAGTCGAGGTTATTGCGGTAGTACTTCATGGGGTTGGTCACAGACTCGCCCACAGCCTTGAACGCTGCGAAGTGGATTACAGAGTTGAAGTTATACTGCTCGAAAACCTTGCGAAAGGCCTCCTTGTCGCAGCAATCGACATTGACGAAGGGGACATCCACGCCCGTAATCTTACGCACGCCCTCAACACCACTCATATCTGAGTTTGAGAGATTGTCAGCCACAACAACGTCGTAGCCAGCGTTAATCAACTCAACGGCGGTATGTGAGCCGATATAACCGGCACCGCCTGAAACCAATACCATCTCTTTCATAGTAAGTATGTTTTAATCGTGCAAATATACATATTATAAATTTGAAATTCAAAATTACGCGGGGAATTATAGGTGTTATAGGTGTGATAAGTGTTATAGGAAAACGAATATAGCACATATAACCCCACAAAAAAAGCATACTGCTCCAGCAGGAGCAATATGCTTGAATTTTTTATTTTGATGACGTCTTTTCCGAGCGAGGCAGACGCATCTCAGAGTACCCAAAAGTTGAATAAAATGAGTATTTTATATCACTAAAAAGCGAACTCTACCACTGGGTGCGCATCCTCACCACACCACATATTCTCAACCTTAACGGCCAGCTTGCCATCCTTGCCTGTTGTTGCGCGGATAGATGTGAAAGGCTTGAGAATTACGGGGTTAGCGTTACCAAAGCGGAGGGTGTACTTGATAGAAGAGTTATTGGTGAGCTGTACGGTCTTTGAGCCGTTGGCTGCTGTCTGGATAACCTTTGTAGCAACCGAAGCCTTGAACAAATCTACCAACAAGCTCTCCTCGCCAGCCAATGTGCCGTGTGAGTATGCCAATGTGCGGCGTGACTCCAAAGCCTCACGCAGAGCCTCCAAAGTGTTCTCCTGAGCGAAGATGAAGGTCATATTGCGAGGGCCATTGCCACCGATAATATAATCCTCAGATGTTGAGCCGTGAATGTCGGTATTTGACGACATGAAGAACTTATTCTTCTGTGCGCGGGTGATAGCGCGGGGGTAGAACTCGCCACCGTTCATAATCTCGATACCGCTGATGAGCTTCTCGCCATACACCTTCTCCTCGAACTCCAACATATCGAGGCTTGTGCGGCGCCAGCCGGGGTGGTTCTGCATAATGATTGCACCCTGAGCCTTAGCGTTGCGGATTGACTGCAAGGGGTCGGCAGCATAGATAGTGTTGTTGTCCTTTGTGAAGAGGGCGTTGTAGTGGCCGATAGTCTCGGGTGCGCGTGTAATCTCCACACCGGGGATAACGGTGATACCGTAAGCCTTCGCAGCGTTCTGGTACAACTTCACGGGATAGTTAAGGTCGGAAAGAATACCTGCATCGTTAGCAGCCTTGTTGATGACGCTGTTGTTCTGCACCTTTGTGCCCTTAGGAACATAGCCTGTGAGGAAGTTGACCATCTTACCCTCATAAGGACGATACTCAACGTGCTCGGTTACGGCAATAACGTCCAAGCCGTCGTGCCAAGCCTCCTGCACGCGGAACTCGGGTGTTGTGCTACCATCAGAGAAGATGGTGTGGTTGTGAAGGTCGGCCTTGTAGATGTTGAAGCCACGCACCTGCGGCAATACCATCTCAACACGCTGACGGCCCTCGCGCACGTTGTGACGCAACATATCCTTATTGTTTGAATCGGTGTAATAGAGCTGTGCAGAGGCCGAGAGCGTCGCAGCCAAAGCCACTGCCAAAGTGAGAAGTTTTTTCATTGTAGTATTTTGTTTTATGATTTATAGATTATTCCTTTCACAAATATAACCTTTTTTCTCGGATATTTCTATCGGGAGGTTAAAAATCAAGCTCCACAACGGGATGCTCCTCCGCTCCGCACCACATATTCTCCACCGAAACGAGCAGTTTCGCGCCCGCAGCAACCTGCACCGTTGCCGTTGTGAAGGGGGCTAAGGCGAAGGGGTTATCGCCCCCGATGCGCAGCGTGTAGGATATTGAGGTTGTGTTGGTGATGGCCACCGTGCGGACACCCTTTGCATCGGTACGCTCCACGCGGGTCTGCATCGAGGCCTTGAACAAATCCTTGAGCAGCGACTCCTCGCCAGAGAGTATACCCCAGCCGTAGGCGATAGCCATGCCGTTGACAAGTGCCTCGCGAAGCGACTCAAGCGACTTATCCTTTGCGAAAATCATAGTCATATTACGTATGGGCGTGTGCATCAGGTAGTCGCGAGCAACGGAGATATGTGCATCGGTTGCGCCAACCATAAAGAAACCATACTTCTTGGCTCGGTCGATAGCCTGCGGGTAGAGGTCGGCACTGTTGAAGGTCTCAATACCGTCAATCAGCCCCTCGTCGTAAGCCTTCTGCTCAAAAGGACCTATCTCCATACTCGGACGACGCCAGCCGGGGTGGTTATGCACCACCAGCGCCCCCTGCGCCTTGGCACGGCGGAACGACTCATAGCAATCGGGGTGGTAGATGGTGTTGATATCCTTGACAAAGATGGCGTTGTAGTGGCCGATGGTTTCGGGCGTGCGCGAAATCTCAGCACCCGGAACAACAACGATACCATAGCGTTCGCCAGCCTTCTCGGCAAGGCGGATGGGGAGGTTCAAATCAACCTGAATACCACCCTTCTCAGGGCCCTTGTCCAGCAGATTGGTATTTACAGCCTCGGTGTCTGCGGGCAGGTAGCCACTCAGGAAGTCAATCATCTTCTGCTCATAGTCGCGGTACTCGACATGCTCGGTGATGGCTATAACGTCCAGACCATCGAGCCACGCCTCCTGCACACGATATTCGGGTGTGACGTGCGCATCCGAGAAGATGGTGTGGGTATGCAGGTCGGCCTTGTAGATGTTCAAGCCACGCACCTGCGGCAAGATAATCTCGTGACGAATCTCCTTGTTATGCGTCATCGTCTGACGTGCCATATCGGGATTATAGTTGGGTGCAAGCTGGTAGTATTGTGCCGAGGCCGAGAGTGTTGCGGCCAATGCAACGGCGAGGGTTAGTAGCTTTTTCATAATATTGAAGAGTTAGGGATTACTCATACAACTCAATACCTATGTTGTCAATGGCGAAATATTTGGGTGTGGTCATACCCCACTCTGTTGCGGGGCCGCCCGTGATGTTGAACTTAACGCTCGCAACTCTACCCAGCGGCGAGAGATCCCACGCCGTCCACTTGGTGACATACTCACCCTTGCGGGCGAACGACATCTCGACGGTGGCGGTCTCAACTCCCGCAGAGTTGTAACCCGTAGCCGAGATTACAATCTCGTCGTTCTCACCCAAAGCAGGCGAGAAGGGATTTCCGTTCTGTGCGATATTGAGGAAGTAGGTTGTTGAGTTCACCATACAACTCATAATCTTATGCTCCTTACCATTGGCAAAGAATATCTCGGCACGCTCGTCGCCATTTGAGTTATCATCGTAGTTACCCACCACAATCAGGAAATTATCCGAGCCGCCAGCGCCACCGCCCTTCTCGGTAGAGGTTGAATTTGCGCAGTAGGCATAGAGGTCCTTCGAGTAGTCGCCATAGGTGGTAATATCGTTTGAGTTATAGGATGACACCAGCATACCGCCACGGATGTAGGTGTAGCCGTAGCTGTCGTCAATAAGAGCCTTTGATGAGAGCGATGTACTGCTGTCACTCCACTCATATCCGTTAGCCACAAACTCCGACGAGTAACTAATGCCAGCCGTGGTGGCCGAGAGGGCACTCCAATTATCACCCTCAAAGTCTATCGTAGCGCGAGGAAGAGAATCATCCTTCGAGCAGGCCACTGCGGCCAGCAACATTGCAAAAAGAAAAAAACGCTTCATGGTAAATCAAATTTTATTGGTCAAATATACTTTATTTCGAGGCGATTACAAAAAAAATAGTGGAAAATGAAAAATTTCTCACCCATTTTTGTAATTTTATGGCCATGTTAGGCGACTAATAGGTTAGGAAATAATTTTTCACAGTATGGAACTACTCAAGATTGAAAACGTAACGAAACGTTATTCGGGTCACACGGCCCTTAATGACGTGTCGCTCAGCGTGCCACAGGGGTCGATATATGGCCTGCTGGGCCCCAACGGAGCGGGAAAGACAACGCTTATCCGTGTGATAAATCGCATCACTCTGCCCGATGCGGGACGTGTCATCTTCGATGGACGCGAGATTACAGACCAAGATATCTACCAAATCGGCTATCTGCCCGAGGAGCGTGGCCTCTACAAGAAGATGAAGGTTGGCGAGCAGGCTATCTTCTTCGCACGTCTTAAGGGGTTGTCGCGTCGTGAGGCCATCGCACGCCTGAAGGAGTGGTTTGTGCATCTGGGCATCGAGAGCTGGTGGAACCGCAAGGTGGAGGATTTGTCGAAGGGTATGGCGCAGAAGGTGCAGTTCATCACCACCGTTCTGCACGAGCCCAAGCTGCTCATCTTCGACGAGCCCTTCTCAGGCTTCGACCCCATCAATGCCAACCTCTTGAAGCAGGAGATTTTACGCCTGCGCGACAAGGGTGCTACGGTGATTTTCTCGACGCACAACATGTCGAGCGTGGAGGAGATTTGCGACCACATAACGCTTATCAACAAGTCGCGCAACATACTCTCAGGCTCGGTGGACGAGCTGCGCCTCCGCTTTGGCGAGAATGTGTTTGAGGTGACCTACAACGGTGAGGGTGCAACCTTCGAGAGTGCAGTTGCACCTATGGCTGAGCTGTTGGGCACCGCCCCCGTGGCCGACACGCCCTACATCTCGTCACGCATACGACTGAAAGATGGTGTAAGCGTAAGAGATAGTATCGCTGCAGCAAACGAGGCCGTAGAGCTGCGCTCGTTCCGCGAGGTGATACCCAGCATGAACGATATATTTATTCGTGCCGTAGAGGGGACTTTGTAAATTCAAAATCTCATCCCCATTTATAGCACTTATAACACCTACAACACTTATTTAAGACAATAATTATGAATAAGATAGGAATCATAATCGCTCGCGAATTCAACGAGCGAGTTAAGAAGAAGTCGTTTATCATCACGACGATACTCATGCCCATACTTATGATAGGCATGATGGCAGCTCCCACGCTGATGATGCTCTTTGCCAAGGGCGAGCAGAAAACCCTGCTGGTGATTGATGAGAGCAGCGTTGTGGCTCCGCAGTTGGAGGGCAACGAGGATGTGGAGTTCAAGACGGTGGACACCGCGTTAGAGGAGGCCCGCAAGGATATGGATGTATTCGGCGTGCTGTGGATTGGCGAGAATATTGTCGAGCAGCCTTCGAACGTAAGACTCTACACCAACTCCTCGTCGTCGATGTCGCTTGAGGAGTCCATCTCGGCACAGATAGAGAAGGTTGTCGAGCATGAGCGACTGAAGCGCTACAACATTGAGGGGCTGGAGGATATAATGAAGAATATGGAGGCCTCGGTTACGATGACCACCTACCGCAACGACCAGAGCGTGGAGGGCAAGGACGAGCAGGCAACATCGTCGGTGGTGTCGTATCTGCTGGGCTTGGTGCTGGGCATGATGCTCTACATGTTCCTCATTATCTATGGCTCGATGGTTATGACCTCGGTAATCGAGGAGAAGGGCTCGCGCGTGC
>CAYLRH010000011.1:0-12308 GCA_964385905.1 uncultured Alistipes sp. | reverse complement strand
ATCTTGGTGCGATCCTCCTCCAAAAGCGCATACTCAGCTGCCTGCTCGCGGTGCATATTGAAATACACCACCGACAAGGCCACCAAGATAACAGCCAGAATGATGATTACGATACGGTAGCCGCGTACGGCCTTATTGTCGACTTGTTGCTCCTCGTACTGGTCATAATCGTCCTCGTACTGCTCGTCGTAGTCGTTATATTCTTCTCTCATAGTTGTGAGGTTTTTGATTTTAGTTTATTGTTGGGTTGAATTCCAAAGGCAAAGATAATTATTTTTTTATAAAACTATCTAAAGGATAGCGTAAACCTTCATAACTTGATAGATATGCCTGCACGCTACCCACCTTAATTGGCGACTTTATGTAGAGCGGAATTTTGTTTCTGTCGTCCGAAATCCACACCTCAAACTCGGTGCCGTCCTGGAAGGCATAGCCGTCGGAGGTGGCTATCTTGCAACGGAATTTCAGAGTGTTGAATTTTCCTAAGTTTTTGATTCTCTTTACTTCACGACCTTCGTAGCGGAATTTGAGATAACGTATCGTATCCTCTAACACAAGCTCCAAATCGCGGGCAAAGCCCTCCTTTATCTCCGCATCATCGACCGTGCGCATATTGAAATATAGCGAAATGGCATCCATGCTGTGGTCGGAGATATCCATCGTACGCAACTCCTCGGGGCGTTGTTTTGTCTGCCAGCGGGTGTGAACCTTGTGGTTGTGCCAGTCGAAGATGAAGGTACTTTTGCGTGTGTAGTCGCCCTCCTTAAGGTCCGAATCGAAGCGCTTTGTGCGCAATGTCGCGGGGTCAACCCAAACCGTATAGGCATCCTTCACGGGAAAAATCCAGTTAAAAGCCTTTGCGGTCTGCCCCATGCCGTAGACCTTATACGCAGGTTGCCCGTCGAGTGTGGTTTCGGTGGTCTGCATGATGACGTTTGCCACCTCGGTGTTGGGGAAGAGCTTGGCTCGGTAGCTCATCTTGTATTGCAGAGTCTCGCCCGGCACGTAGAGCTGTGCCTGTGCAAAGCCACACGCGAGGGTGAGTAGAAGGGAGAATATAAGTCGTTTCATGGTTTTCTGATGCTTTTTATTAAAACGTTCAGTTATACCTGTTTATTGTCTGTTGGGCGTTACGATATCATCGAGAAGTCGAACTTGCGGCCTCCGGCGTGGCGGGCACGAAGTATTCTCAGGCCTCTGTTTTCGGGGTGTTCGAGCCGCGGGTCATGACCGAGTATGGCTATGGCTGCCTCGCGGGCTGTTTGCAGCAGGTTGGCATCGAGTGTGGGGTTGGCAATCTTCAAATCAAAAGCCATGCCGCTCTGCTGAGTGCCGTTTATATCTCCAGCACCACGCAGTTGCATATCCAGTTCGGCCAGACGGAAACCGTCCGTTGTCTGACACATAGCTTGCAGGCGCTTTCGAGCCTCGCGCGAGAGTTTTTCGCCCGACATAAGGATACAGTATGACTGGCCTCCGCCTCTTCCTACGCGGCCACGTAGTTGATGCAACTGCGAAAGACCAAATCGCTCGGCCGACTCGATAACCATCACCGTAGCGTTGGGCACATCCACACCCACCTCGATAACCGAAGTGGCGACCAAAATGTCGGCCTCGTGCTCCTTGAATTGGCGCATCGACTCCTCCTTATCCTGTGGCTTCATCTTACCGTGGCATACCGTTACGCGGTAGTCGGGTTGCGGAAAATCCTGCACAATGGATTGGAATCCATCCTCCAAATCCTTGTAGTCCATCGTCTCCGACTCCTTGATAAGCGGATAGACAACATATACCTGTCTGCCCGTAGCTATCTGCTCGCGTAGGAAACCCCATAGCTTTAGGCGTGCCGAGTCGGTATAGTGGTATGTTCGTATAGGCTGACGACCTGGAGGCAACTCGTCAATCACCGAGACGTCCAAATCGCCATATAGCGTCATCGCCAATGTTCGCGGAATGGGTGTGGCGGTCATTACCAATATATGTGGCGGTTGCTGATTCTTGGTCCATAGGCGGGCACGCTGCTCCACGCCGAAGCGGTGCTGCTCGTCGATTACGACATATCCGAGGTTGGAGAATTGCACCTTATCCTCTATGAGTGCGTGCGTGCCAATTAGAATATCCACTTCACCTGAAGCTATGCCCTCCAAAGCGTGACGGCGCTCGGCAGCCTTCGAGGAGCCCGTAAGAATGGCTACACGCAGATTCATACCCTCGGTCTGGCGCGAGATGGTGGCAAAGTGCTGACGTGCGAGAATCTCGGTCGGCGCCATCATGCAGGCCTGAAAACCATTATCTACGGCCAGCAGCATCGACATCAGCGCTACCATAGTCTTTCCGCTACCCACATCGCCCTGCAACAGACGATTCATCTGGTAGCCCGAAATGGTATCTTGTCGAATCTCCTTTATCACGCGTTTCTGCGCTCCCGTAAGCGCAAAGGGCAGACGCTCACCAAAGAAGGTGTTAAATAGTTCGCCCACCTTCGGGAATAGAAATCCGTTGCGGCGCGTGAGACGGTCGGTGCGTTGTGCCTGAATGGAGAGCTGTACACCCAAAAACTCGTCAAACTTAAGACGTTGCTGTGCCTGTTGTAGCTTCTCGGCCGACTGCGGGAAGTGTACGTTGAAGATTGCCTCGCGTAGCGACATTAGATTGTAGTGCTTGCGTAGCGAGTCGGGCAACGTCTCCACGATATGCTCCTGTGTTACGCTCCACGCATTGGAGATTATATTGAAAAATCCTTTTGTGCCCAGCGACGATGCAATCTTCTCGGTCGAGGGGTATATGCCCTGCATACCGCTGTGTGCTTTGCGACTCAGAGCCTTCTCGACAAGCTCCATCTCAGGGTGCGCCAGCTGCAACTCGCCACGATAGAACGATGGACGACCGAAGATAAGATACTCGCGTCCCACCTCCACGCTCTTCTCAATCCACTTTATGCCACGAAACCACGTCAGTTCGGCCGAGCCCGAGGCGTCGGATACAAAGGCCGAGAAACGTTGCTTGCGGCCCGTGCCGGCATAGCCTACACCCGTCACGCGCGCACGAATCTGCACCAGCGAGGTATCCATGCTTTCGTTCACCTCGGCGATGCGATATACGCGTGTGCGGTCGATGTAGCGGAAAGGGTAGTGGCGCAACAAATCACCTATGGTGATGATGCCCAACTCCTTCTCCAGGAGCTTTGCACGCGCCTCACCCACACCCGGAACAAACTTTACGCTGTTATCGAGAAAATCTGCCATATGACAAAGATAAAAATAATTGCGTGAAGCGCGCGTTTTTTCGCCTAATTTTGTTAAATTTGCTTTGATAAAGCGTAGTGTGCAATGTTTGCCGCTTTCAAGAGTGACCAATTATACAGAAATAAGTAAATCTATAACAATAAAACCTTAAAACTATGAACAAGATCAGAACAAAATTTATCAACTCTCCGGAGAATATCACCGCCGAGTTGCTTGAGGGTTACGTGTTGGCATATCCCGATCAGGTGGCACTTGCTGCCGAGAATATCGTTGTGCGCAAGAATCCCAAGAGTGAGGATAAAGTTGCTATCGTTACATTGGGCGGCTCAGGCCACGAGCCCGCGTTGAGCGGTTTTGTTGGTGACGGTATGTTGGACTGCTCGGTTGTGGGAGATGTATTTGCTGCTCCGGGTGCACAGCGTTTGTTCCAGGCTTTGCAGCTGATGAAGCGCGAGGCTGGTATTCTGCTTGTTGTATTGAACCACTCAGGTGATGTGATGAGTGCAAATATGGCTTGTCAGTTGGCCGAGCGTGCAGGTATCAAGGTGCGCAAGGTGCTGACTTACGATGACATCAGCGCAGGTATTGACGCTCCTATCGACGACCGTCGCGGTTTGGCTGGTTGCGTACCTTTGTATAAAATTTTGGGTGCTGCAGCCGATGAGGGTAAGTCACTCGACGAGTTGGTAGAGATTGCTGAGCGCTATACTGCAAACGTAGCTACTTTGGCTGTTGCTATGCGCTCATGCTCACATCCGCAGAATGACGCTGTTATCACCGACCTCCCCGATGGTATTATGGAGATTGGTGCTGGCCAGCATGGCGAGGGTGGTGGCGGTCGCAAGCCGTTGGTATCGGCTGATGATACTGCTGCCGAGATGGTTGGTATGTTGCTCAATCAGTTGAAGCCCGCCGAGGGTAGCAAGATGATGCTTATCGTAAATGGCGTTGGCGCTACGACTCATATGGAGCTCAGCATCGTATTCCGCAAGGCGTACAAGGAGCTTGAGGCGCGCGGTTTGCAGGTTGCATCCAGCCGTATTCAGGAGATTCTTACCGTGCAGGAGCAGGCTGGTTTCCAGATGATTATCGCTACGCTCGATGACGACCACGTAGATTACCTGAAGAACTACGCTGCAAATACACCCTATTGGACAACAATCGGAAAATAGAGAAGATGAAGAGTGTATTATCTTTAGCCGACTTCAAGGCGATGTTGGGCAATGCTCTCGCAGCTATCAAGGCACGCGAGGCGGAGTTCTCGCAGTTGGATGCTGTGCTTGGCGATGGTGACCACGGTCAGGCTATCGTTACGGCGATGAGTGTTGTGGTCGAGAAGGCACAGACGGGTGCTGGCTTTAAGTCTATGCTTGGCGATATGGGTATGGAGGTGCTGATGCAGGTCAGCGGCTCGACCAGTACGCTGCTCGGTGCGTTGTTCCTCGGTATGAGCGATGGCGTTGCGGAGTGCGAGGAGATTGACGCTGCGGGAGTGAAGAAGATGTTCGCATCGGCTCTGAAGAATGTACAGATGCAGACCAAGGCAAAGCCCGGCGATAAGACTATGATGGATGCTCTTGTGCCTGCCGTTGTGGCTATCGAGGCCTCAGCGTCGGAGGATGTGGCAGAGTTGCTCGCTGCGGGTGCCGAGGCGGCCGTGAAGGGTGCGGAGGCTACTGTTGAGATGAAGGCTAACTTCGGTCGTGCGCGTAACTATGGCGAGCGTTCTATCGGTACGATGGATAGCGGTGCTGCATCGTGGAGTTGTATGTTCGGTGCATTTGCTGAGGCATTAAAATAATATTAAAAGGAGATTATTATGGCAGATATGGATGGCTTCCGTGAAGCCACAAATTTCGGAATTGGTGAGGCGGTGAAGACCGAGGGCGTGCAGCTCAAGGGCACAGCCAATATGGGTTGGGGAATGAAGAACCGCCTGTCGAGAATATTTAACCCCAAGAGTGGCCGCACGGTGATGCTGGCCTTCGATCACGGCTTTATTATGGGCCCGACATCGGGTTTGGAACGTATCGACCTATCGATTGTTCCACTTATTGACTATGCTGACTGCTTGATGTGTACGCGCGGTATCTTGCAGACCACAATCCCCGCGGGTGTCAACAAGCCCGTCTGCTTGCGCTCGGATGCAGGCTCGACTGTCTTGACAGAGCTCAACCGCAACCTCTTGATTGACGTGGAGGATGCAATCCGCATCAACGCTTCTGCTATGGCCGTTATGATGTCGGCAGGCGATGGCGACCAGGAGGCTATCACGGTGGCTAACCTCGTAAAGGCGGCTGATGCGGGTGCCCGCTATGGTATCCCCGTTATGGGTGTTACGGCTGTGGGTAAGCAGATGGCTCGCGATGCGCGTTACTTCGCTTTGGCCTCTCGCGTATGTGCCGAGAATGGAGCTAATATCGTTAAGACCTACTACTGCGAGGGCTTCGAGAAGGTTGTGGCTTCGTGCCCCGTGCCTATCGTTATTGCGGGTGGTAAGAAGTTGCCCGAACTTGAGGCACTGGAGTTGTGCTACAATGCTGTGAATGAGGGTGCTGCGGGTGTTGATATGGGACGCAATGTCTTCCAGAGCGATGCTCCCGAGGCTATGATTCAGGCTGTGTATGGCGTTGTGCATAATGGCCTTACACCGCAGCAGGGATATGAGTTGTATCAAGATTTGAAAAACAAGTAAAATATGGAATCAATACTTAAGAATCGCCCTGCGCTGGAGCACGAGGTGTATCAGGCGGCTGAGGTTGCTGGCTACCTGTGGCAGAAGGGTTGGGCTGAGCGCAATGGTGGAAACATTACGCTCAATATCACCGAGTATGTCGATGACGAGATTAAGGCGCTACCCGCCATCGGTGAGCCTGTGGCTATCGGTATGCACCTACCCTATTTGAAGGGATGCTACTTCTACTGCAAGGGCACACAGAAGCGTATGCGCGACTTGGCGCGCTGGCCTATGGATAATGGCTCTATTATCCGCATTCTTGACGACTGCGAGCACTATGTTATCATCGCCGATAAGCCCGTGATGCCCACCTCGGAGGTACCTGCGCACCTGAGTGTTCACAACTACCTGCTTGAGAAGGGCTCGCCTTACCGTGCATCGTTGCATACGCACCCCATTGAGCTGATTGCGTTGACTCATAATAAGGCATTCTTGGAGAAGGATGTTGCTACACGCACTCTGTGGAGCATGATTCCCGAGACTAAGGCCTTCTGTCCGCGTGGTTTGGGTATTATTCCCTACGAGTTGCCCGGCTCGGTGGCTTTGGCTGAGGGTACTATCAAGCAGCTTGATGACTACGACGTAGTTATGTGGGAGAAGCACGGCGTATTTGCTGTCGATGTGGATATTATGTCGGCCTTCGACCAGGTGGATGTGCTGAATAAGTCGGCGCTGATTTATGTTGCGGCCAAGTCTATGGGCTTCACCCCCGACGGTATGACTGACGAGCAGATGGCCGAGATGACTCGCGCATTTAATCTGCCGAAGTAGGGTATTATCCTTAAAATTGAATGGTGTTCACCGTAATGTGGACACCATTTTGTTTGTGGATATACGCAATTTATACATCCTTTATTATGTAAAATTTTCCCACTCATATTCATAACATTATTGCACGTCGTAGTGCCACATAAAAAAAGAGGGTGTCCAAATGGACACCCTCCTTGCTTATGTTATAGACTCTTGCGAGTCATAAACCTCAGATTAGATTAATAACCGGGGTTCTGCTCAATCAAGTTGTTAGCAGAGATAACCTTGTCACCAATGGGGAAGCGGTTCTTGAACTCCTGGTTTGTAGCCTTGTGATCCCACCAATCCTCAGTTACGTATGCATCCCAACGGATCAAATCGGTACGACGGCGCTTCTCACCGAGGAACTCAACCAACCACTCGTCAAGGAAACGATACTTGTCAAGGTTCTGAGGAGTTACGGGGTCGGGGTCGTTGCCACCCTCGAAGTTACGAGCACGAACAGTGTTGATCAACTCGCAAGCCTTCTGGATGTTAGCCTCGCCACCGATGCGATACAGACACTCTGCATACATGTAGTAGATCTCAGCCAAACGAACCAAAGGATACATTGCGGGATTACGCTTTGCCAAGTTGTCGTAGTCGATCTTATCAACGAGTACGCTGTACTTAACAAGACGTACACCTGAGTTCTCCTCACCGTCAGCGATTGTTGAACGCAGGTCAGAGAATGTAGACATAGGCAATTCCTCATAAATTACATTGCCATCACTGTCTGTGATTGCCTTGCCGTCAGCATCCTTCTTTGTTCTGTAAGGCTTACCATCCTTATCCCACATAGCAACCAACTTGTTCTGGTCAACCTCCTCGTTCAAGTCACCCATAGAGTGACGAGCTACCATATCGTTGATGTAAAGGATTGTACCAGAGTAAGTACGGTTACCCATACATACCCAACCAGTGTACTTACCATCCTTCCACTCACCAGTTTGACCAGCACCAGCCGGGTTACGAGGTGAGGGACTAACCTGCTGACCGTACAAGAACATACCCTCGAACTCACCATCACCGAGGTAAGTATAGGGCTTCTTACGAAGGTCAGTCTCGTGGAACTTAGAGAATGCCTTACCGAGCTTAAACTCTGTGTAGGGAGTTCCATCGGGCTTCAAAGAGGGCTGGATACAGAAACCATTCCAAGCGCCATAACCTGTACCACCCAAATACTGGTTAGTATTGTAGTGAGTCCAACGAGCCCAGTATGCGCCATCAGTTCCTGAGTAAGTATCATTAGAGGGGATACCACCGATAATCTCACCGCAAGTGTAGTTGTTCCACTTAAATACGTCGTTCCAGTTAGCGCCGAGCTGGTAGGGACCGTACTTGCCATCGAGGATATCCTTACAGATAGCAGCACACTCAGCCCACATCTCCTTGCCAATGTAAGCCTCAGCGTTGAAGTAAAGCTGTGCGAGCAAAGAAGCACCGAATGCCTGCTTCAACATAGATGTCTCAGACTCGTTTACAGACTCCTTCTTGGGAAGGTTAGGAATATTCTCCTTCAAAAGCTTCTCAACGAAGTCGAAAGTCTCCTGATCAGTCGCACGACCCTTAACGATCTTCTCCTTTGCCTCCTCGCGAGTATAGATGTTCATACCACCATACTTGTCGAGACCATCCTTGTAAAGGTGAGCGATGATGATGTTAAGCTGAGAAATCATAGACTTCTTAGTACCCTCGGGGTCAGCAAACTTCAAAGCCTCGAAATCCACGTAGTTGTCGATATCCTCCAATGCGTCGTAAGCCAACGCAACACCCATACCTACACCGTAGAAGTTAGAGTAGAAGATACCTACTGAAGACTGGAAATTGTGCCAGTGCATATTCTGATACTGACCACCGTCATACCAGTCAGTACCCTTTGTGGGGATTGCCAACTCATCGGTACCGAGTGTCTGAGCATCGGTATGGTGAGTATCAGTAGCGAAGTGCCACTTCCAGTGAGTCAAGGGGCGGCTGAAACGCTGCCATACTGTCTCCTGAGATGTGAAGAAGATCTCAGGTGCGACCGTTGAGTAGTACTCAGGGTCGGTGTTACATCCCACGCTCAAGAAGGCGAACGCCGAGAGCAAGGATGCCTTCAAAATATTCTTAATATTGGTTTTCATAATATTGTCTTAGATTAGAATGTAAGTTGAACACCAAGAGTATAAGTACGAGCACGGGGATAGAAACCGCTGTTCCACCACTCGATACCACCATCATAACCGATTACGTTCACCTCGGGATCCATACCATCGTAGCCAGTGATTGTGCAAACGTTGTTGATGTTACCGTAGATGCGCAAGCTCTGAATCAAACCGTTGGTCTTCTCCTTCAAAGGCAGAGTGTAACCGAGGTTGATAGCGTCGATCTTCAAGAATGTACCATCCTGCAAGAAGTAAGAGCAGAGCTGCTTCTCCTGAGTAATAGCTGCATTCTTAGTATAAGCAGCCTTCAAGAGGTTGATGTCGTTCTCCTTCTGCAAACCGAAGTACATCTCCAAAGTGTTATATACGTCGAAGTCAATCCAGCTACGGAGGTCCATAGAGAAGTCCCAATTCTTATAAGAGAGCTGGTGGTTCCAAGAAGCCATTACCTTAGGAACGTAGTTACCAACTGTACGACGGTCGTTTGTAGATGACTGCTGGCCCTGAATAGCCTCCCAGTTACCATCACCAGTGTCGTGCTTGATAAGGAAGTCACCTGTCTCCTCGTCGATACCTACACACTCACGCATGTAGAACTCACCGAATACGCGACCCTCCTGCAAACGGTGTGCATCACCTGGAGTACCCGGTGAGGGGAAGCCCGCAGCGTCGATGAATGTACCGTTTCCGTAAAGGTTCAACACCTCAGTGCGATCGTGGCTGAAGATGAAGTTTGTAGAGTAGTTCCAATCCTTGTTGCGAACGATGTCAGCACCAATCTCGAACTCCCAACCCATGTTACGCAAGTTACCGATGTTCTGCATCTGAGAAGTAAGTGCGTAGGGAGGCTGAGGAACTGATACAGAGAACAACATATCCTTCACCTTACGGTTATACCAGTCGAACTTACCATAGAGGCGGTTGTCGAACAATGAGAAGTCAACACCGAAGTTCCAACCGAGCTGCTCCTCCCACTTAAGTGAGGGGTTCAAAGTTACGGCGGGACCGTAAGCGATAGCGTAGTTACCAGATGCGGGCATCATGAAGTAACCGTCAGAACCGTATGACATTGAAGCGTAAGAAGCTGAGAAGTCAGAGTTGCCAGTCACACCATAAGCGGCACGAATCTTCAAGTCGTCGATCCAAGAAGCATTCTCCATGAATGACTCGTCAGAGATACGCCATCCAGCAGATACAGACCAGAAGTTACCCCAACGGTTCTCCTTAGCAAACTTAGAAGAAGACTCACGACGGAATGAAGCAGAAACGATGTACTTGCCATCATAGTCGTAGTTAACACGAGCGAAGTAAGCCATCAACTTCTGAGTAATAGCCTTTGAAGATGACATAGATGCCTGACCCAACTTGTTGTAAGAACCAGTACCGATATCCCAAACAGCAGTAGCCTCTACGGGGAAGTTGTAGTTGGTCATGTTGAAGCCCTCGTTGTTGTACTCATAGTAAGAGTAACCCAAAGTAGCGTTGATGTTGTGCTTGTCGAAAGAGTTGATGTAGTTGAAGTAACCCTCAGAGTTGATGTTCTCAGTCTTAGAGAAGCCCTGATAAGCAGTACCCTTACGGTTTACAGTTACCTCATCCTGATGTGTTGACCAGCGATAAGTGTGGTTCTCCCACTGACGCAACTCATAACCCATTGTCTGAGTATAAGAGAGGCCCTGTACGGGGAGGATGTTCAACTTAGCAGAAACCTCAGGCTTGAACCACTGATCCAAACCGAAGTAGTCGTACAACTTCACAGCAGCGATAGTGTTGTACTGTAAATCCTCATACAACCAGATGTTGTAACCTGTTGCAGAAGACTCGTCATAAGCTGAACGAGTGGGGTTGTTACGGATAGCCTGTGCGAAGTTGGGGTTGTTGCTGTTACGCTTAGCACGACGATAGTCAGCCTTTACAGCGATATCCAACCAACCCTCAACAGCCTTGAAGTTAGCGTTTACACGGCCAGCGATATCCTCACGACCATCCTCGATAGCAATACCCTCGAGGTCGTTGTACTGGAATGTAGCGTAGATAGAAGCTCTCTTGCTGTTAGCCTGGAGGTTAACAGTGTGCTTCTGAGAGAAGTTGTTCTTGTTCAACATCTCGTCGTACCAGTCGAAATTCTGACCGTAGTCAGTTGCACCCTGCAAAGCACGATACTCAAGATACTCCTCAGCGCTCAATACGTCGGGGCGCTTCAAAACGTCCTTGTGAGAGAACTCACCTGTATAAGACAAGCGAACAGTACCCTCATCGAGGTTAGAAGCGTTCTTAGTGGTGATAAGGATCACACCACCCGCAGCACGAGAACCGTAGATAGCACCTGCAGAAGCATCCTTCAACACGTCGATAGACTTGATATCCTCGGGGAGGACAGAACGGATATCACCACCGGGCATACCGTCGATAACCACCAAGGGACCAGTACCAGCGTTGATAGATGCAGAACCACGCAACTGGAGGCTCTGTCCTGCGTTAGCAGAGTCAGTACCAGAGATTACGAGTGAACCTACCTTACCGCGAAGCGCGTTGGCAACAGAAACGTTACCAGCACCGGGCATAAGGGCGTCACCAGATACTGAGGCGACAGAAGATGTTACCATCTTCTTCTCCATCGTACCGTAACCCACAACGACTACCTGGTCGATAGCAGTCATGTCCTCTGCAAGGCTTACGTTGATTACAGTCTGCGAACCTACTGTAATCTCCTGAGTCTTATAACCCAAGAACTCGAATACGAGTACGTCAGTCTTCTGCGCGTCGAGCGCGTAGTTACCGTCCACGTCAGTGGCGGTACCCTTGACGGTGTCTTTGATCGTTACCGATACACCGATAAGCGGCGTACCAGAAGCGTCAGTCACCTTACCAGCCACTTTGCTGGCTTGAGCCATCACGCTGGGCGTACCCATAATGAACAAGCTCACAAGGATGAGTAAAAACTTCTTCATACAAAAATTGTAATTTGGTTAATATAAAAAAATAAGTGGTTTTAGCTCTAAAGTCGGAAAAAGGGTAACTTTTCCGCCTGTGGATTCGTGTATTTTTTTTGGTATTTAGGTTGTTTTCAAATGCAAATTTGCATAAAAAAAACTCCCGAAACAAATTTTTCGACGGGAAAATAGGGGTAAAAGAGGAAAATAAAAGCAAAAAACGGAAATAAATAGAGAAATTCTCAAAAAGAGCAAAAGAGATCTAAAGCGGAATATTGATTCCGCATGCTGCCCCCGAAGGATTAATTACCTTAAATATTAAGAGAGATAGGCACAAAAAAAGTGCGAACCTCCGAAGAGATTCGCACTCGAATATGCTTAATGGCTCACGAGAGCCGTAAGCTCAGATTAGATTAATAACCGGGGTTCTGCTCAATCAAGTTGTTAGCAGAGATAA